>NZ_LZGP01000036.1:0-38829 GCF_001690445.1 Gilliamella sp. wkB195 | reverse complement strand
TGAATAAATAAGTATTATATAGTCAGGTATTTGATTCTTTAATATAATTAATTATCTAATAAAATTAACAAGATTAAATGTTTAACCGATTTAAAATATATTAATGTAAAATATTTACAATTGTTTTTCATTTAATCCGTTCAATTTAATCGGTAAATGATACAATAGCGCCTTGATTTTGTATTAGTCCATAGTTTAGGAATAAATTTGATGAAAAATGACATCCACCAGCAACGTATTTTAATTCTTGATTTTGGTTCGCAAGTTACCCAATTAATTGCTCGACGGGTTCGTGAAATAGGTGTTTATTGTGAACTTTGGCCGTGGGATGTGTCGGAAGAAAAAATCAAACAATTTAACCCTAAAGGTATCATTCTATCTGGTGGTCCTGAAAGTACTACTGACCAAAATAGCCCTCGAGCACCAGAATATGTGTTTAATGCTGGCGTGCCCGTGTTAGGTATCTGCTATGGTATGCAAACTATGGCAATTCAAGTAGGTAAGGGGGGACAAGTTACAGCTTCTAATCAACGAGAGTTTGGTTATGCTAAAGTTGATATTGTTGCAAAATCAAAATTAACAGACGGTATTTTAGATAGCACCAATGATGCTGGTATAGAGCAACTTGATGTATGGATGAGTCATGGTGATAAAGTTACTTCATTACCTGACACATTTACCTTAATTGGGCAAACAGAAACTTGTCCATTCGCCATTATGGCCAACGATGAAAAACAGTTTTATGGCGTACAGTTTCATCCAGAGGTCACGCATACGGTTAAAGGATTAGAGTTATTAACGCGTTTTGTTATTGATATTTGTCAGTGTGAAAAGCTATGGACACCGTCTTCTATTATTACTGATGCAATTGCTCGTATAAAAGAAAAAGTCGGTAAAGATAAAGTATTATTAGGTTTATCAGGTGGTGTTGATTCTTCGGTTACTGCATTATTATTACATCAAGCCATTGGTGACCAGTTAACTTGCGTATTTGTTGATCATGGCTTATTACGTTTAAATGAAGCAAAGCAAGTCATGGATATGTTTGGTGATAAATTTGGGTTAAATATTATCGCAATTAATGCCGAAGATCGCTTTATGGCTGCTCTGAAGGGAGAGGCAGATCCTGAAGCTAAACGTAAAATCATTGGTCGTGAATTTGTCGCTGTTTTTGATGAAGAGGCGGCAAAATTAAAAGATGTCAAATGGCTTGCTCAAGGTACTATCTATCCAGATGTCATTGAATCTGCTGCTGCTGATACAGGTAAAGCCCACGTGATTAAATCACATCATAATGTTGGTGGTTTACCTGAAGATATGAAAATGGGGCTAGTAGAACCATTAAGAGAATTATTCAAAGATGAAGTACGTAAAGTTGGTTTAGAACTCGGTTTACCTTATGATATGCTCTACCGTCATCCATTCCCAGGACCAGGTTTAGGGGTGCGTGTTCTTGGTGAAGTGAAAAAAGAGTATTGTGATTTACTACGACAAGCCGATGCTATTTTTATCGAAGAACTTTATAAAGCTGACCTATACCACAAAGTCAGCCAAGCATTTACCGTATTCTTACCAGTACGTTCAGTTGGAGTAATGGGAGACGGACGTAAGTACGATTGGGTTGTCTCATTACGTGCTGTTGAAACTATCGACTTCATGACCGCTCACTGGGCACATTTACCTTACGAATTCTTAGGGCGTGTATCAAATCGTATTATCAACGAAGTCAATGGGATATCACGAGTTGTATATGATATAAGTGGAAAACCGCCTGCGACGATTGAGTGGGAATAATAGCAACCACATAACCTTTCTATCTTAAGCCTTGTTTATCAAGGCTTTTTTATATCACTGGTATTTTATAATAATTGTTTTAAGGCTTATGATATAAACTTAAAAACTTGGTATTCATTGGTTGAGCGTATTCGATTAATAAAAATAAATACCTTAATTGTATTAATTAAGAAAAATATCTTTTCATGAATCTTATATAAATCAAAAATAACAGAAAAGTGATGCTTACTTTAATCGATATAATATTTGGTTTTTTCAAAACGATTGATAAAGTGCTTCCAAAACCATAGTGCGATCCGTCTTTGCTTTTTGTCTTTTTTAAATAATTTTTTTCTGTACTCTGAACGTTGTTTGATTTGGTGTATTCGCTCATTATGGATTGATGAGTTTAGTGAACATACATCATTACTTGTTATTAACGCCGGTAAAGTAGCATACAATTTAATATTGGCACATAATTTAAAAACTTTGAACATATCCGCTTCATAACGAATAGGAAATAAGAATTTTATTAGTTTTTTTGCAGCGTCATTAGTAATGATATAACCGTTGGCTCTCACGGCGCGAGTAATTTCAACAAGTTCGAAATTATTTAATTTATATTTTTTATTAATCAGATAATGGAAGTCGGCGGTTAATAAAAAAATGCCTTTTTTGGTATTTTTCGTTTCAAAGCTGTTTAAAAAATCAGGAAGATTGTTAGATAGGACTGAATCATCTTCAAGAATCAAAGCATAAGGTAGATTTTCATCAACAATTTTTTTATAGATATTAAAATGGCTAAGTGCACAGCCAATCTCACCTTTAGTTAAAAAATTATTTGGATAATCAAGAACATTATTTTTAATGAATGATTCTGTCAGTTTACTTCCATCGACTGCATTATAAATTTCAAAATCAAGCTTTAATCTTTGACACTCTTGTTGTATATATTGTTTTTTTTGGGGTTCTCTTTCTAAATTTATTACAAATGTTTTCATTTTTTCAGTTTTTTATGATTTTTTTGAAGTATAGCATGTCAATTACAACATAAAAACCTTTAAAAACTTATTGCTAAATGATCTACAAAAATGACTAACTTAAGTATATACTTCTTTTTATATAGGTTTCTTCGCTATTGATAAAAGCGGATAAAGCTAATTTAAGTTATTACCTCATTTGAGAAATTAAGGACCGTTAAGTATGATTTTAGGTAATGTTAATCATTTGGATTTAATTCCTTATTTGCCTACCAAGATTAAACAATCAATTGAATATGTAAAAGACAACGTTAATAGCAATACACCAGCTGGTCGTTATGATATTGACAGCGATAATATGTTTTTTATGGTTTCTGACAATTCATTAAGATATATTCACGAAGCGAATCCTGAGTACCATAAAAAATATATTGATGTGCAAATTGTTTTAGATGGTCAAGAAGGAATGGCTGTTTCCACTCTACCTCCTCATACACAAGTATTAGAAGATAAAATAGCAGATAATGATATCGCTTTTATCAAAACACCTAACGAAGAAACTATGTTAGTATTACAGAAAGACGATTTTATTGTATTTTTACCTAATGAAGTACATAAACCGCTTTGTGCTGTCGATAATAAGATTGCAACGGTTCGTAAAGTTGTGGTAAAAATCGCATTAGATTATTTATAAATAGAAGTAAGGATTTTAGGTAGCACTATGACAACAAAAATCGCTGTTATTGGCGAATGTATGATTGAACTTTCAATAAAACAAGATTCAACAACCCGTAGCTTTGGGGGAGATACTCTTAACACGTCGGTTTATTTATCTCGTTTATTAAAAAATAAAGATTTTTCGATTCATTATGTGACTGGTTTAGGAACAGATCCTTTCAGTCAAGAGATGCTTGATAGCTGGCAAAAAGAGCATATTTCAACTGATTTGGTACAAAGAATGTCTGATAAAATGCCAGGACTTTATTCTATTGTGACTGATGAACAGGGTGAGCGTTCTTTCTATTATTGGCGTAATGATGCAGCTGCTAAATTTTGGTTAAAAACAGCTGAAACAGCAAAAATTGCTGAGCAAATTGCTAAATACGATTATGTCTATCTAAGTGGTATCAGTATTGCAATTTTAGATGCGGAAAGTATTATCAAATTATTAGATCTATTAAAACAAGTTAAAGCCAATGGTGGTAAAGTGATTTTTGATAATAACTTTAGACCACGTTTATGGAGTAGCTTGGATTTAGCTCGAAGTGTCTATTCTGATATTTTATCATTTACTGATATTGCGTTTTTAACTTTAGATGATGAAGACTTATTATGGGGCAAGTTACCGTACGAACAAGTAATTGAACGAACTAAAAAGTTTGGTGTTTCTGAAGTGGTCATTAAACGTGGTAGCGATAGTTGTATTATTGATTCTGTGGAAGGGCGTTTTGACGTTCCAGCAAATAAAATCGCTAAAGAAGATGTTATTGATACCACGGCAGCTGGAGATTCATTTAGTGCGGGTTATTTAGCTGCACGTTTAAGTGGTAAAAATCCTTCACAATCAGCAAGCCAAGGTCACCTAGTTGCCGGTACCGTGATTCAGTATCGAGGTGCTATTATTCCTTTGGATGCTACGCCAAAACTAATTGAAGGTTAGTAAATAAAACGGTCAGTAATGACCGTTTTTTATAACAGAATAATTTGGCTCTAAAAATATTTAATATCGATTTTTAGGCAAAATAGATTACGGTAGTATTGCAAAAGAGCGTACTGGAAAACCCGAAGCGTTATTTGGTTTGGCTACAATATTAAAGATAACCGCGCCTTTGGTTGGCAATTGATCTAAATTTGTCATTAATTCTACTTGATAAGTATCTTGCTCTAAAACATAGTATTCGCCTTTTAGTGCATTATTTTCTCGAAATGCTTTCGCTGAATCGGTATCAAAAGTTTCGTGGCCAATCGCTTTAATCTTTCGTTCTTCAAATAAAAATTTTAATGCATCAAGTCCCCAGCCAGGAATTTGATTGTTTCCATCCTCATCTTTATTTTCCATTGCAGATTGTGATGGCCATTTCTTACTCCAGTCTGTTCTCAGTGCAACAAAACTACCCGCTTCAATTTGCCCATGTTGCTTTTCAAAAGCTAATACGTCATCTTTAGAAAAAGAAAAATTGGGATCTTCTTTTGCTCGTATAGATTGGTCAATTACGATTAGAGGTAATGCTAATTCCTGTAATTCAAGTTCATGCAAATAACGAGTATTAGGAACAAAATGAATTGGCGCATCTAAATGAGTACCATATTGACCAGCAAAACTAAAGTTTTGCGCTAAAAAGCCATCACTGTGGTCAAATAGTGTTTTTATTTCAGCCGGTTTAAACATAAAAAAATGGGGCGAATTGTGATCAAATGCATGAGTCAAATCTATCCATTTTTTCGATTTTAATAAATTTAATGCTTGTAAAACGTCGTTATTCAAAATTATTCCTTATATCAAAAAAGTGTATCAATGATTTATTGTAAGATGATTAAATTCAAGAAACCAATAATTTAGAGTTATAGAAATATAACTTTTAGTTCTAATCTATTTTGAAAAAAAGTTGAGGAACGGGGTTTTTGAGGGGTAAAAATGCTTAATTTGTGCTATTTAATTGACAATTTTGGCTTATATTATTGAATTTCTGCTAATAGACCCTATTGAGCTATATAGTTGTATATTTAATCACTTGATACTGGTATAATATACAGTTAATTTTATTTATCTAAAAACACACATAAGAAGAGATCTATGTCAATTAAAGATATCGATATTCGTGGTGCAAGAACACACAATTTAAAAAATATAAATGTAGTTATACCAAGAGATAAATTGGTTGTTATCACCGGTCTTTCCGGCTCTGGTAAATCATCATTAGCATTTGATACCTTATATGCTGAAGGCCAAAGGCGATATGTTGAGTCATTATCAGCTTATGCTCGTCAATTTTTATCACTAATGGAAAAGCCTGACGTCGATCATATTGAAGGATTATCTCCTGCCATTTCGATTGAGCAAAAATCAACATCGCATAATCCTCGCTCAACAGTGGGAACAATCACTGAGATTTATGACTATTTGCGACTTTTATTTGCTCGAATCGGTGAGCCACGCTGTCCAAATCATAATTTACCCTTAGCTGCGCAAACTGTGTCGCAAATGGTTGATAGTATTATGGCTCTGCCATCTGAAAACCGCTATATGTTGCTTGCGCCGGTTGTTACTGAGCGTAAAGGTGAGTTCGTTAAATTATTTGAACAACTTGCAGCAAGTGGTTATATTCGAGTTCGAGTTGATGGTGATGTTTATGACCTTTCAGATCCACCAATACTTGAGCTTCAGAAAAAACACACAATTGAAGTCGTTGTTGACCGTTTCCGAATTCGGGATGATTTGAAATTACGTTTAGCCGAATCAATCGAAACAGTGCTTTCCATAACTAATGGTATTGTCAAAGTCGCGAATTTAGATGATCCGAAAGCAGAAGAGCATCTATTTTCTGCCAATTTTGCTTGTCCTATATGTGGTTATAGCATTCCAGAACTTGAGCCGCGATTATTCTCATTCAATAATCCTGCTGGTGCATGTCCGGAATGTGACGGTTTAGGTGTACAACAATATTTTGATCCAAAGCGTATTGTTCAAATGCCTGAAGTTTCTTTAGCTGCCGGAGCGATCAAAGGATGGGATAGACGTAATTTCTACTATTTTCAAATGTTAAAATCGCTAGCAAACCATTATAAATTTGATATCGATAAGCCATATGAAAAATTATCTGACAAAGTAAAAGATATTTTATTAAATGGTTCTGGTGATGAAGAAATACAGTTCGTTTATACCAATGATCGTGGTGATGTCGTTAAACGTAATCACCCTTTTGAAGGGATCATCAATAATCTTAGTCGTCGTTATAAAGAAACTGATTCACAAACTATACGTGAAGAGTTAGCTAAATATATCAGTAATCGTCCTTGTCCGTGTTGTGGCGGTTCACGATTATGTAGAACTGCGCGTCATGTGTTTATTAATGATACTAATTTACCAACAATTAGTGATTTAAGCACACAACAAGCCAAAGATTTTTTTGATAAGCTTAATTTAACTGGACAACGAGCGCAGATAGCCGAAAAGATTTTAAAAGAAATTAATGATCGTCTGCAATTTTTAATTAATGTTGGTTTGAATTATTTAACCCTGTCACGTTCGGCTGAAACCTTATCCGGTGGGGAAGCACAACGAATTCGACTGGCTAGTCAGATTGGTGCGGGGCTTGTCGGTGTTATGTATGTTCTCGATGAACCATCCATTGGTTTGCACCAGCGAGATAATAGTCGCTTGATTGATACATTAACTCACTTACGCGATTTAGGTAATACCGTCATTGTTGTTGAACATGATGAAGAAGCGATAATGGCTGCTGATTATGTGATTGATATTGGACCAGGCGCTGGTGTCCATGGTGGTGAAGTTGTTGCTCAAGGTACGCCAAAACAGATTATGGCAAGTAAGAACTCTTTGACTGGTAAATATCTTTCTGGAAAAGAGAAAATTGAGATCCCAGCTAAACGTCATAAAGTTGATAAGAAAAAAATGTTATCATTGATTGGCGCGACAGGAAATAATCTTAAAGATGTCACATTAAACATTCCTGTAGGGCTATTTACTTGTATTACTGGCGTCTCTGGATCAGGTAAATCAACATTAATCAATGACACCTTATATCCATTAGCTCAAAACGAATTAAATGGCGCTGAAAAAACCGAAATTGCACCATTCAAATCAATTAAAGGATTAAACTTTTTTGATAAAGTTATTGCGATAGATCAGAGCCCGATAGGACGGACACCACGATCTAATCCAGCAACTTATACTGGCTTTTTTACATCAATTCGTGAGCTTTATGCAGGGGTACCAGAAGCAAGGGCAAGAGGCTATAATCCTGGACGTTTTAGCTTTAATGTTAAAGGTGGACGTTGTGAAGCTTGCCAAGGTGATGGTTTAATTAAAGTTGAAATGCATTTTTTACCTGATATCTATGTACCTTGTGATCAGTGTCATGGCGCACGATATAATCGAGAAACATTAGAAATCAAATACAAAGGTAAGTCGATTAATGAAATCCTCAACATGACTGTTGAAGAAGGTCGAGAATTTTTTGACGCGGTACCGATGATTTCACGCAAATTACAGACTTTAATTGATGTTGGTCTTGCTTATATTACCATTGGTCAATCAGCAACAACATTATCTGGAGGTGAAGCGCAACGAGTAAAACTTGCAAAAGAGTTATCTAAGCGAGATACTGGTAGCACACTTTATATCCTAGATGAACCAACTACGGGCTTACATTTTGCGGATGTAAAACAATTGCTTGCTCAACTACACTCATTGAGAGATAAAGGCAATACTATTGTAGTTATCGAACATAATTTAGATGTTGTCAAAACTGCCGATTGGATTGTCGATTTAGGTCCAGAAGGCGGTAGTGGCGGTGGAGAAATCATCGCCGAAGGAACACCAGAAGACGTTGCTAAATCGAAAAAATCTTATACTGGTAAATACTTAAAACCATTACTGGAAAAACAAAAGTAGTAAGTATTGTTATATAAATAAAGTTAACCATAGGAGAAGGATTTTGTCATTACAGATTATACTAATGATCATTATTGCTTATCTCTGTGGTTCACTTTCAGGTGCTATGATAATTTGCCATTTGATGAAGTTACATAATCCTTCTTTATATGGTTCTCATAACCCCGGTGCGACAAATGTATTAAGGATTAATGGGCGATTACCTGCTGTTTTTGTATTAATCTTTGATATGTTAAAAGGTGCTATTCCGGTCTATATTGCTTATCGACTTGGAATATCACCTTTCTTTTTGGGTATTATTGGTATTTCGGCTTGTCTTGGACACATTTTTCCATGCTTTTTTCATTTTCGTGGTGGAAAAGGTGTTGCAACTGCGTTAGGAATGATGGCGCCGATTGGACTTGATTTTACAGGTTGTTTTTTGTTGACTTGGTTTTTTACATTAATTACAACGGGTTATTCTTCTGTCGCGGCAATAGTCGGTTTTCTTTTTGCACCTTTATATGTTTGGTTATTTAAACCAGAATTGACATTACCTGTTACAATGCTTTCATGCTTAATCATTATTCGCCATAGTAGCAACATAATGCGCCTATTAAAAGGCGAAGAGCCCAAAAGCTTTTATCGTCGCAGTAAAAAATAATCTAAAACACAACTAAGCTTAATTTTCAGTTACTAATCGTTATTAGTGATATATGAAAGATTAATTATTTTTAAATTAAAGTAATAGAATATTTTTTGTTTTACAGACAATTCAAACAAGGTATTATTATTCATCTTTTAATTATGTGGTTAATTCATGCAAATCAGTCCGTTACTAGAATCACTTATTAGCGCACTTCGCTGCTTACCTGGGGTTGGTCCAAAATCAGCACAACGAATGGCTTATCATCTATTACAACGTAATCGCCAAGCAGGTCTCCATTTGGCTGAAGAGTTAAATGAGGCTATGAATAATATTGGTCATTGCAAACAATGTCGAACCTTTACTGAACAGGAGATCTGCAATATCTGCGCGAATGTCCGTCGACAAAGTAGCGATCAACTCTGTGTGGTTGAATCTCCAGCAGATATTTTTGCTATTGAGCAAACAGGGCAGTATAGTGGTCGTTATTTCGTTTTACTGGGGCATCTGTCACCACTTGATGGTATTGGCCCGAGTGATATTGGTCTCGACCTTTTAAAAAGTAGGTTAAGTTCAGAATCAATTAGTGAAGTTATTTTAGCTACCAATCCCACGGTTGAAGGTGATGCTACAGCCAATTATATCGCCCAAATGTGTAATGAATTTAATATCGTTGCGACTCGCATTGCGCACGGTGTACCAGTGGGTGGAGAGCTTGAAATGGTTGATGGTACGACATTGTCGCATTCATTTGTTGGGCGACAAAAGATAGATTTTTAGCTTTTGATGATTTACCAACAATCAGATTATTAGCTATTAATGGGTATTAAGAAGAAAGAGGAAGAGAAATCTTATGAAATATAAAGCAGTCGCATTTGATATGGACGGTACGTTACTTGGTAGTAATCGTTTAATCCTTCCTGAAACAGTAGATATGATACAAAGAATTAGTGATAAAGGAATTAAAGTCATTTTGGTATCAGGTCGTCATCATACCGTTATTCACCCTTATTACTACCAACTAAAATTATCTACACCTGCGATTTGCTGTAATGGGACCTATTTATACGATTTCGAAAAGCAGCAAAACTTTGCTGCAAAACCAATGACTAAACAACAAGCAAAGACATTGTTAAATTTAGTTAACCAATATGGCATTCATACTATGATTTATACTGATCAGTTTATGAATTATGAAGTTCTTGATGATCATTTAGAAGGTTTCTTTCAATGGGTGAAGTCTTTACCTGAATTTCTACAACCAGAAGTTAAAAAAGTTGATGACTTCGAGAAACTGATTGATCAAGCAAATTTGATTTTCAAATTTGCGACTAGTAGTCATGATATTTCAGCATTAAAACAATTTTCAAATGCGGTTGATGCGCTTGGTGAGTTTTCTTGTGAATGGTCATGGTCAAATCGTGCTGATGTGGCGGTAAAAGGGAATACTAAAGGAAACGGATTAAAGCATTGGGCTGAACATGAAAATATCAAATTAAGTGAAATTGTAGCTTTTGGTGATAGTTACAATGATATCAGTATGTTATCCATAGCAGGATTAGGCATAGCAATGGGTAATGCGGATAAAGAAGTCAAAGAAAAAGCCAATTATTCAATTGGTGATAATAACAGCCCAAGTATTGCTGCTGAACTTGAAAAAATATTTTTAAATTAGAAATATTAATTTTAAGATGGTCTTTGAAATTCTTTATCAAGATAATGATTTAATCGCAATCAACAAGCCAGAAGGGTGGTTAGTACACCGAAGCTGGCTTGATAAAAATGAAACTGTCGTTGTCATGCAAACGTTGCGCGATCAAATCGGACAGCATGTTTATCCCATCCATCGTCTTGATCGACCAACATCAGGTGTATTAATTTTTGCTTTATCTAGTGAGATTGCAAGATTGTTGTCTGAACAATTTGCATCCAAAAAAATAGAAAAAGTTTACCATGCTATTGTACGTGGTTATGTTGATGATGAAGCAATCATTGATTATCCCTTAGTTGAAGAGTTGGATAAAATCGCTGATAAGTTTACACGTAAAGATAAGCCGGCCCAAGATGCTATAACTTTTTATAAAGGTTTGAGTAAAATAGAGTTGCCTATTGAAGTGGGTAAATATAAGACAGCTAGATATAGCTTTGTTGAATTAAAACCACAAACAGGAAGAAAGCACCAATTACGCCGTCATCTTAAACATATTTTTCACCCTATCATAGGTGATAGTAAACATGGTGATCTTCATCAAAATCGAGCTTTTAGTCAATATTTTGATATTAAGCGCCTGATGTTACATGCTAGTACTGTTAAAATGATTCATCCCATTACATCTACCCCTATCACTATTCATGCAAAATTAAGTGATGATTGGTTAACGATATTACAAAATTTTAAATAAGTTTTTTTGGGGTTAAATGTCTTCTAACATTATTAATAGTTTTTGTCATTTAGCATGATAAACATAACATGGCATTATTAATGATGGGCTATATTCTTTATCTCAATTAAATACTTTAAAACAAAATATTTCTGCTTCATATTTCTACAATTTATTTCAAATAGTGATTTTAATTGAAAAAAACGCAATTTTACAATTACGCTTTTAAATTATTAACTGAATGATTAAGCTTCGAGATAAATAGATGCCATTTTTTCGAAATCTTCATCGGTAAAACCAAGTTCTTGCTTAATGTAATTGCTAGGTGAGCCTGCAATTTTTCTCATAGTATCGAAAACCTCATTAATAAAGATTTCTCGGGTATCAATTAAACTTAGTAGATAACCCAAAACGTCTTCATTATCAGTGATTTCTCGATAAGCAGCCATTTTTATTTTATTGCGTTCCAATCGATTATCATGTGTTAGCATATAATCATATATAATATCTGATTCAGATACACCTAACATAACTTGAATTAACAATACACCATAACCCGTCCGATCTTTACCGCCTCGACAGTGTTGAAGGCTAGGGCTGTTATTTGAATCTAAAATTACTCTTAACATTTCTCGATAGGCTTTTTTAGATTTTTCACTTAGTACAAAGTTACGATATTGCTCAAGTACTTGTATACCGTCACCATTAACTAACTCCTTTGGAATATCACGAAGAACACTTTCAATTAATGCCCGATCTTCATTGCTTGGATCAGCTGCAAATTGTGCAGCTAATTCTGCTGTTTGAGCAGAGGCATCCAAATTAAAAGTTTGTTTTTCACCAATTGAACAATTCGGGCTTGTTTTAACCTCATTTTCACAACGATAATCAATGATTGTTTTTATATTCAATGCTTTTATATATTGTTGTGCATCAGGTTTTAGGCCATGAAGATGATTAGAACGATACAACATTCCCCATTTTATACGTTTTCCTTTTGCACCGACATAACCTCCAAAATCACGGAAATTATTTAGTCCATTGATTGGTAATGTTCGTTCGCCAAATAAAAATGGTTTTTGGTCATTTATTTGTAATATGAGATAGATTCGGCTTTTAGCGTTTAATGGATCATCAAATATTACTGGGGATTTTAATGCTTTTCCAATTAGCGTTTTATTATTAGTATTTACATCAGCTTCGGTTGTCCAATATAAATCTGCAGGCTTATCACTATTAAAAGTAACTTCTAATTTTCCTTGCTTATTCCTAATTACTGATATTTCATTATTTTTTTCTAACATAACTTTCTTCCTACCTAGTGTAATATGCCGACTGATGAAAGAACGACTCCAATAACCATTACAGCAATAATGAGCGATACTGTATATTTACCTTGAAATTTCCTAACTAAGAAAAATACAGCTAAGGTAAAAAGAAGCGTTAATAAATTTGGCATTACCTTATCAAACATTTCTTGAACTTTTATTGATTGCTCACCAACTTCAATTAAATAAGGTGTTGATACTTTTACTGTTGAGGCTATTAACGATCCTAGCACCATTACGCCAACGACATTAGCAACGTTACTAATTCGCTGAATAATATTTGAATTTTTAGATTGTTCTATAAGATCAATTCCTTTGTTATATCCATAATGAACAAAGAAATATTTTGTAAAAATGTTGACTAAATTATAGATGAAAAACATTAATATGGGTCCAATGATATTGCCTTGTAACGCAAAAGCTGCGCCAATACTTCCACATATCGGCATCCAAGTAAATTTCAGTAGACTATCACCCAAACCTGCAAACGGGCCCATTAATCCAGCTTTTAACGAAATGACCGCATCTTTTTCTTCTTCCGTTGTTTTCTCTTCGACAGCAGCTGTAACGCCAAGAACTAATGCTCCGGCATTAACTTGCGTATTGAAAAACTCAAAATGGCGTTGCATTGCTCTAACGCGAGTTTCTTTATCGGCGTCCTTATAAAGACGGTCTAGAATTGGAATCATACAGTGAGCAAATCCAATCGTTTGTAATTTTTCATAGTTGAATGAAAAAGGGATTGTTTGTATTTTCCAAAAGACACTATTAAGATCTTTTTTAGTAATTTTCTTTTCATTGTTCATAGGTCATATTCCTCTTCAATACTGTCATTTTGCATAGGTTTTTCTTGATTATTTTGATTATTGTTTTTGCCCGCAGTGAATGCCATGTCATATAAAACAGCAAAGGCAAGTGCAACGAAGGTAACAGGTATGATTGGTAGTTTTAGGTAACTAGTTAAAACAAATCCGAGCAAAAAGAAGAACCACATTGAGCCTTTTAATAACATCAACAATAAAATACAAATACCTACTGCTGGGATTAATTTTGAAGCGACGCCCATACCATCAATTATATTCTTTGGAATAGCGTCTAAAATTGTTTTAATAAGATCACTGCCAAAATAAATTGCTAAAAAGCATGGAACAGCTCTAATTAAAAACCATATAGGTGTTGAAAAATAATGTACTTTAACTAGTCCTTTATAATCTCCATTTTGTATGCTTTTTTCAGCCCATGGATTTAAGAAACAAGCAAATGATCGCCATAGAATAAGTAATTGTTGGCAAAGTATTGAAACGGGTAGGGCTAATGCAACTCCAGTGGCAACGCCACCGCCGGTTGAAATGCCTAATGAAACGCCAATAATTGCACCAGCAACAATATCTGGCGCAGAGTAAGCTCCAACATTTCCAACGCCCATCCACATAAGTTCAAGTGTTGCACCAATGGCTAATCCTTGAACCATATCACCCATGATGATACCTGCTACAGTACCGGTTAATAAAGGCCGACGTAACATTTGAGGCCCGACGTCATCGAGTGAACAAATTCCCGCCCAAATGGCGACAAGAATAGCTTGTGTTAACATGAGTTAACCTCCAAATTATAGAAATAAATGTTTTAATAAATAGTGTTAGCTGAGTAGGGTTTTTAGATCGACAATTGGATCTTTAGGCACCATCTGAATTTCAACTTCAACATTTTTTGCAATGAGATTTCTAAACGCTTGTTCTTCTTCTGGTGTAACAGATACTGCTCTTGATAATTGATGACGACCATCTTGCATTCGCATTCCACCTACATTAAGTTTTTCCAGTGACAATCCACCGTCCACTAATGCGTCAACGTCAATACTATTGGTAAAAAGTAACATTGTTCTTTTTTTGATAGGTGTCTTTTTTAAGATTTCGATAAATTGCTGTACTCCAAAGATCAAAACCTTTAATCCTGGCGGTGCAGACATGGTTAATACTGATTGTTGAACTTTGTCATCAGCAACTTTATCGTTGATGACTAATACTTGCTCGATATCATAGTTTTTCACCCAAGTTGTAATAACTTGTCCATGAATTAATCGGTCATCGATTCGTGCTACATTAATTGGCATTGGTGTTCTCCTTACAATTCATTAACTTCTTCATTTTTAATATTTAGCAGTTGTCTAACGTCTTTACAGCTTTGAGGAAATGCTTCTTCAATGGCTTGTTTGGCATCGTTCAATGTTCCTTCTCGATTGTTTAAAACTTCAAGTAGTACGGGAATATTAAAACCACAAAATAGTAAAACATCGTCATGGGATATCAGTAATTCGCTAGCAAGATTGCAGGGAGTTCCTCCCATAATATCAACCAAAATAATTACTCCATTGCCTTGATTAAGTTTTTTATAACTACTTTGCATTTCTTGTCGTAAGTTATTGATATTGCTATCAACTAAAACTGAAATAATGTGGATACTTTCTTGCTCGCCCATAAGCATCTGTGCACATTCAAGTGCACCCTGAGCAAAAGGGCCATGACTTGCTAAAATGATAGGTAAAGGATTAGACATAAAAATTTCCTTGTTTGTAACTTTATTACTAAATATATAAGTATGTTTAGTAATAAAGTTACATCTACATTTAAAAATAGTCATCCATTTTTTAAGAAATTTTTATAATTTTGTGAACAAGATCAAATTTATTAAAGGAAAAGTTTAAGTTAATTACTTTTCAACTTGATGAGATTATTTGAATGGTAAATTTGTTATTACTTCTGGGTATATCGAGGATATTTTCGTTTTTCACGATTTTGAGTTTGCTGTAGTAACCTTTCATCATATTTACGAATAAATAAGTTAGTTAACAACATATTAATGACTGATATTTGTGAAATTTTGGAACGAACAGGAATCAATCTAGAAGCGTGTTCCATAGATGTCGTATGTAAGACAAAAGAGGCTAATGATGAAATTTGACTTTGTCCCATTTTAGTAATAGCAATAGAAGGGATTGATGATTGTCCTGCAAGTTTAAGTAAATCTACACATTCAGGTGTTTCACCAGAATGCGAAATAATAATAACAAGATCATTCTTGTCTAACGTGCTGATCAAACTACGTGAAATATGAGCATCAAAATGACAATTTACATCTTTCTTGATTTTAATTAGTTGATATTCAAACTCTTTACCAACCAAGCCACTGCTCCCTACGCCAAATATCACAATTTTGTTACTTTTGATTATTAATTCGATGGCACTGTTTAATGCATGAGTATTAACAATGGAATGAGTTTCGTCTATAGAGGATTTTTCCATAGCTTGAACTTTGCTATTTACTTCCTCAAGAGAGTCATTCAAATTAATATCATCTTGAAGAATTTCAGTACTAAGCTTTTGAGGAATTGAGCCGATAAGATCGACCTTAAAATCACTAAAACCTTTATAACCTAATTTGTTACAAAGTCGTAAAATAGTCGTTGTGCTAACATGATTGTGTTTTGCTAAGGTTTGTATACTCATATTTTTTAGCGCTTGAGTATTTGCAATAATATATTCGGATACTTTTAACTCCTTAGTTGATAAGTCTTTTTTTACTTCTCTGAGTTTTAGTTCAATCATTGCACACCTCAAAAAACTATTTTAGTGAAGCAAGTATATAAAATTCGTCTTAGAAATTAAAAATAATTTTATAATTTATTAATCAAATTTACTTCACATAATCCTATCAGTTGCTATCAATAATAAAAAAGATTCAATAATATTAAACTTTTCCATAAAAAAACCCGCAAAAGCGGGTTTTTAGTGTAATAAAAGAAAATTATTTATCAAATTCACTGATAATTTCTTTTGCTGTTTTTCCATCAAGTTTATTTTTCATTTCAGTAAAGATTTTATTTTGATCGCCAGCATTAGCTTGGTTAAGTGCTGCAGCAGAAGCTACTTTAGTTACTGCTCGTCCAAAAGCAAGTTTATCAGAGTCACTTAATTTTTCAGTAGCTTTTTGAATAGAAGTCGCATAAGTTTCTTGATTAGATAAATCAATTTTAGGTCCATCGTCACCACAACCAACTAGGACAAAACTTAATAATGATACAGCTAGTAATTTCTTGAACATTTCCTTTCCTTAAAAATATATTGTTAAATGCAGCGCTATTTTTATACTAAATACGGTCAATTATCAAGTGATAAATCAATTTCTATACAAAAATAAATATTATTTTAAAAATGTGGAATCTATAATACGAATTATATTCTTTTTATTTCTAGGCATATAAAAAGGTAATTTTTTACGTATAAAGTCGATTTTTAAACTCAAAAACCCCGTTTCTCAACTTTTTTTGCAATAATTTATCTTGACGTAGGTGATTTTAAATTTTTTATTAATGTCCTAAATATAGGGCAATTGAAATAATCGCTACGACTGCTGTATTTATAACCTATTTAACCTTGACGATAGAGTAAGCCAATGCTAATATTTGCCACCTATTCAGATAGACCTCTACGGCGCGTTGGCAGAGTGGCCATGCTGCGGATTGCAAATCCGTCTACCTCGGTTCGACTCCGGGACGCGCCTCCACTAAAACATCAAATTAATCAATGAATTATAGGTTCTGTTATTTGAAAAATTAAACCACTTGGAATATATTTAGAATATACAGTTAGAATAAATCTTCTTTTTGGAGCTGGTTTGGTGTCGTGCGCTATTGAATCGTATTGATATTGAAACTGCGTCAGCAATAACGTGGATAGAAAAACTATAGCAAAAATCAATCATTCAGGATAATTGTATTTGTTTTTTGCGTATAAACAGTGCAGTTATCTGGAATATCTTTATTTACAAATGACATTGCGCCGATTTTTACATTATTGCCTATTTTTATTTCACCACCCAAAATAACTGAATTGGCACCAATAGAAACATTATCACCAATTATTATTTTGATTGGACTGTGATTTTGTCCTATTGTTACATTTTGGTGGATTATTAAATTATCTCCAATTGTCACATTTTTATTTATGGCAATAGAATAAGGGTGAACTAATAATAAATTTTTGCCAATTCTAGCACCAAACATTATATCTATACCAAATTTACTAATTAATTTTGGCTGGATTTTCTTTGCAACATCTCTTTGTTTATCACTGCCATGTAAATACATTTCGTTAGCTAAACGCCACCAAAATAAATAAATTTTTTGTAGTGATCGTGTTTTGAGATATGATTTTATTACTCGATAAAAAGATACTTTTTTACCAGATGTTAATTCAACTAACCAACACTCTTTCAAATGCGTCAAATCATGACTCATTAAAAATTTAATTATATGTATATATTTCAAGCTACTACTCGATTTAATTAGGTAATTAAGATATTAACAAACACGCTATCAATCTTCAAGTTATAATACTCAACAGCGTCTGATTACATCACAAAATCGGCAATATCATATTGAGATTTCAGTGTTTGATAGAAAACATAATTGTGATCGTCGTCACTGTTGATAATGTAGCATCCGAAAGTAATTTGATTTTCGTAATCGTCAGGCTCCATTCTGAGGTAAATCGGTATGTGATAGTTTATTGTGATCATGTTATAAAAGTTTAGTTAGTTTTATTCATCATAAACTAATATTGGGAGAGAAAGTTAATTGAACTGAAAAGCTGGGAAGTGGATCGCAAAAAATGTTAAAATATGTAAGAATTAAAATTATTACAAATAGAAATCCGTCTACCTTGGTTCGACTCTGGGGTGCGCCTACATTAAATTCAATGTTTTAATTACATAGAATTTCTATAATAAAAATAAGTCGTAGAGATACCAACCTTAATCCAAATCTTTTAAAAAATCATTCTATAATTCATTAAGTTAACAAAATTCACTAATGGTTTTATGTAATATTTATATCTTATTATTTAATATTGCTCGATAATTGTAATTTGCCATATTATTAATAAACTAAATTAAGCCGTTGCATTTTATTTTTATTAAATCTTTGTGTTTAGCACTTTTAGCCATGGTTCCGATTTTTATTTTTTAAAAGTTAACTTTATATCTTCAATTAAGATTTGTCATTTAAAATTCAGAATTGATTAACTTCTAATTTTTTATAACTTTTTTAATAATTAGGATAATATAAATTATGAGTTATTTTAATTATCATGCTAAAGCCAAAAAATTGATAAAAGAGGGTTTTCTTACTCGATATAAGTTTGTCGATAATTGGAATGGTATCAAACCAGCACTAGTTTTATATTTTGAAAATTCAAATCCAATGCCAATAAGAGAATATCGCTGGCAAGAGTATTTGCCGCTTATTGAGGCTGGTGATGAATAATTTAATTATATTTAAAAATATAAGGTTATTTATCGAGTTGTAGTGCAATATAAAGCAGTACACGATCATCAAATTTCGATAAATCTAATCCAGTCAGTTTGGCAATATTATTCAATCTATACTCAAGTGTATTGCGATGTATAAATAGATTTTTGGCAGTATTGCTATTGTGCAAGTTATTAAAAAACCAAGTTTCAAGCGTGTTTTGCAATAAACCATTTGTATCAGATGCTTTTAATTTATTTAAAGGGGAAAGTAATTCGTCAGCTTGCCAATCTTGATTTAAACCATCTAATAAAACCGGTAAGATAAGATCTTGATAATAGTAGTTACGGCATTCTGGTAATCTTTTTTTACCGATTTCTAAAGCTGTTTTAGCTGTTTGATAAGATCTTGCTATTGTGTCGTTTCCTTGATGAAAATATTTCCCTAAAGATATTTTTATTGCAAATTGACTAAGCAATTTTGTATGGCTAACTAGTTTTTCTAGTTTTGTTTTATGTTCTGAAAAATCCCATCGGTTAAACTTATTTAAAGCAGGTAGTAATATAACAATTTCGGTTAGTGACTTTATGGCCACTAGTTTGGTTAGTGTTTCGAGTTCATTTCGGATTTGTTGTAACTCCTCCATTGCTGTTTGAATTCCTAGCTGACCACTCTCGATTTCAATAATAACAGCAACATAAGCTAACGATAAGTCAATATTTAATTTTCGACTCCATTCATTTATATTTGAAAGCGTTTTATCTGATTGAATTACTGATAATATAAACTCTTCTTTTAACCGATTCTCTTGAGATTGTTGATTGAATGATAATGCTTGTTCCATTATCATCTCTGCTGTCATACTAACAAGTTCAGCAAATTGGATTATTTGTGCTGGTTCACCTGTTACGCCAATAACGCCAACAATTTCTTTTTTTAGTTTTAATGGAAAATTAACACCAGGTTTAACACCTTTAAGTTTTTTTGCAGTTGGATTGTCAATGGTAACAACCCTGCCTTGTGATATTGCTAACACTGCACCTTCATGTAATTCGCCAATACGTTGTGTATCACCACTACCTATAATTTCACCATGATTATTCATTATATTGACATTACAATTGATGATTTTCATAGTTTTATCAACAATATATTGAGCAAGTATTGGTGAGATGCTTTGCGATTTCATAGCGATAAACCTTATATTATTAACAAGTTCTAATTTATAACTTATTGATTCTAATTTTATTACTATAATTCTTGTTGAGATCGTGTTAAAACTTTTTAATTATAGCAGACTTTAGGTCTGTTACTTTAAGATTAAGATTTATTTATGTTTAATTAGATAATAATTGGGGAATAAAGAATAGCCTCTTTATTTCCCCATGCTTTTGTTTGTTAGTGTCTAAAAATGTTAAAGTTAAGTAATACTAATTAAGCGACCAATATTTTCACTGGTTCGTTCAATATTTTTGAATCCATCAGCCAATAAATCTTCAATCTTAGATAGAGATGGGATAATTCCAAAAATGGCATTAATTCCTTCTGGATAAAGTTCTTCGATGTTTTCACCAATCATTCCTGCTAATGCAATAACTGGAATATTGTGTTTTTTGGCAGTTTGTGCAACACCATAAGGCGTTTTCCCAAATTTGGTTTGAAAATCAATTCCACCTTCTCCTGTAAAACAAAAAGCGGCACCAATTAATTGGTTTTCTAAATTACTATATTTGATAACAATATCGATGCCTTTTTCCATTTTACTATTGGTAAATGCCATTAATCCTGCCCCTAATCCGCCAGCAGCACCAGCACCAGGAATAGTCGCAACATCTTTATTTAACTGAGATTTTATGATTGATGCATAATGTTGTAAGTTCGCATCCAATTGTTCAACCATCTCAGGGGTTGCTCCTTTTTGTGGTCCAAATACTCTTGAAGCACCTTTTTCACCACAGAGTGGGTTGGTAACATCACTTGCAACAATAAATTCTACTCTATCAAGTTGAGGATTTACTTCAGACATATCAATTCTAGCTAAATTGCCTAATGCTCCTCCACCTTTAGGGAGTAGTTGGTTGTTTTTATCGTAAAGCTTTACGCCTAAGGCTTGTGCCATTCCGGCTCCACCATCATTTGTCGCGCTACCTCCAATACCCAAAATAATTTTTTTAATACCCTGTTTTAAGCAGGCAAGAATCAATTCACCTGTACCAAAGGTTGTAGTAATTAATGGATTACGTTGTTCTTTGGTAACAAGATGGATACCACTTGCTGAGGCCATTTCAATGACTGCAGTGGTGTTATCTCCTAGGATTCCATAATAAGCCGTCACTTTGTTACCAAGTGGACCAGTAACTTCACAAGCATGTAAGGTTCCATTAGTCGCATCGACTAGTGATTGTGTTGTACCTTCACCACCATCGGCCATTGGGACATGAATATATTTGGCATCTGGAAATACCTTTTTTAAACCTGACTCCATTGCTTGACACACTTCCTTTGCTGTTAGGCTTTCTTTAAATGAGTCAGGAGCAAGAACAAATGTTTTCTGTTTCATAAAAATTACTCTTAATATTACATAATAAATTGATAGAAAATAATGGCAATAATTGTCATAGTTCCACCAACCATCGCTTCATATGGAATCAATTTCATACGTTGTTTAATTGTCATATTCATACTACCGCCAGTTACATGAAAGTAATTCCCTTGCGGTAATGAATCAATAACTGTTGCACCTGTATGCATCATAACAGCTGCACTAATAGCTGGTATTCCTAAATCTGTGATGGTTGAACCAAATGTACCTGTTGCTAAAATTACACCTGTTGAAGTTGATGCTGTAGCTGCTGCCATTAAGACACCTGAAATTGGTGATAAGTAATAACCAGAAATTCCCATTGAATCAATGATATTGATAACTTGAGCTGCTAAGTTTGATGAACCAATCAAACCTGCAATAGCACCAGCACCGACAAGAATAAGTACTGTTGGTGTCATTTTTTCAATCCCAGATTTGGTATACATTGCAATGTTACGATGTTGTCCCATTGCTAACATGCCGATGATCCCTGCTACAGGAAGCACATATAATGCATCAATTTTTAAATTAGCTAGTGCTTCAATATGGAAAATATTGCCTATAGGGCTAATCATTAATAGAAGGATTGCTGTTACAGGAGCAACGATTGCTTTACCTAATGATGGATTTTTATTTTTCTGTTCAGCATCATTTTTTTGTAATGCAACGACTTCGTCGTTAGCAATTTTATCTCCTTTATTTTTTATCAATGAAGCGATAACGACAGTTGCAATTAAACCAAATAGAGCAGGAATAAAACCTGCTATCATCACATCACTTAAGGTTAAATTGAAACCATTGGCAACAGCGATGGTATTTGGGTTAGGTGATATAATATTCCCAGCTTTACCACCACCAGAAAGCGCTAATAATAAGGCTAATCGAGAAATTCCCATTTTATTACCAACTGATAAAGCAATAGGTGCAACGATTAATACAGCAACTGGAATAAATACGCCTGATGCAGTAATAATACCTGTTGCTAATGCTAAAGCGAGTAATGCTTTTTTCTCACCTAATTTTCTAACAACAGCTTGAGCAATAGTTTCCGCTGCGCCTGATTCCATCATTACCCCTGCTAGAATACCCGCGGCTAATACTCTAATCACCGTGCCCATAATACTTTGTGTACCAGTAGTTAAAATCGTGACAGTTTGTATTAGATTTGCTCCACCAATGAAAGCACCAATTATCGCCCCAAAAAATAACGAATAGACTGGGTTTATTCCACGTAATATAAGAAAAATTGCAAGAAAAAGTCCTATTATAGCTCCATACCAACTAATGAGTTCAGTCATTTAAATTTTCCTCATGTTTTTATGACTATTAAAAATATTGCGCTAATTTTATTATCGAATTAGTTTGCTATCTATGTGGTTTTGCACAAATGTGAGCTATAAAAACAAAAAAATATTGGGCTTTATAATAGCGTTATGTGATCTTCATCACAAATTTAGTGCGTTTTACATATCTAATTTTATAAAAAACTTGGTCCACAGCTTATTTAAAATTAGGCGATAAAATTAGATTTGAGAAATTTTTGTTTCTTATTGTGATTTTTCTGTTTCTTATTGTAAATACAATTAATTTGCCAATCATATAGCTAAAGCGTAAAATGCCCATCCTATTTTGCTTAATCTATTACCTGATAGGGTAATACTGACTTGAAATCAGAGGCATTTTTTAATGACAAATTTATATTCAAAACCAGAATTACTTTCTCCTGCTGGTTCGCTTAAAAATATGCGGTATGCTTTTG
This sequence comes from Gilliamella sp. wkB195, assembly GCF_001690445.1. Lineage (NCBI taxonomy): Bacteria > Pseudomonadati > Pseudomonadota > Gammaproteobacteria > Orbales > Orbaceae > Gilliamella > Gilliamella sp. wkB195. The sequence goes on along the minus strand of NZ_LZGP01000036.1, from coordinate 15,457 downwards.
CCTATGGGGCAGATGCAGTTTATGCTGGTCAACCCCGCTATAGTTTGCGTGTTCGAAATAATGAATTCAATCATGAAAATTTAGCGATTGGAATTAATGAAGCACATGCGCAAGGCAAAAAATTTTATGTTGTTGTAAATATAGCTCCTCATAATTCAAAGCTGAAAACCTTCATTCGAGATTTAGAGCCTATAGTAAAAATGAAGCCTGATGCTTTTATCATGTCTGATCCTGGCTTAATTATGTTGGTACGTGAGCATTTTCCTGAAATGGAAATTCATTTGTCTGTACAATCAAACGCCGTTAACTGGGCAACGGTAAAATTTTGGCACAATATTGGATTAACCCGCGTTGTATTATCACGAGAGTTGTCTCTTGACGAAATAAAAGAAATTCGTGAAAAAGTACCCGAGATGGAACTTGAAGTTTTTATTCATGGTGCGCTTTGTATGGCTTATTCGGGACGATGTTTATTGTCTGGTTATATTAACAAACGTGACTCTAACCAAGGAACTTGTACCAATGCTTGTCGTTGGGAATATAAAGTGTCCGAAGGTAAGGAGGACGAAGTAGGGCAGATAGTACATAAATATGAACCAATTCCTGTAAAGCAAATTGAACCGACTTTGGGCATTGGCACAACAACAGATCAAGTCTTTATGTTAGAAGAATCAGGTCGCCCTGGCGAATATATGCAAGCTTTTGAAGATGAACATGGAACTTATATCATGAATTCCAAAGATTTAAGAGCGGTTGAATTAGTTGAAGATTTGACGAAAATTGGCGTACATTCATTAAAAATTGAAGGGAGGACAAAATCCTTTTATTACTGCGCTAGAACCGCTCAGGTTTATCGTCAAGCTATTGATGCAGCGAGCGAAGGTAAGCCATTTGATCCTCGTTTATTAACTGAACTTGATTCACTCGCTCATCGAGGATACACCGAAGGCTTTTTGCGTCGTCATAAACATGAAGATATGCAGAACTATGTTCATAGCCATTCAGTGTCAGATAGACAACAGTTTGTTGGTGAGTTTAGTGGTCAACGTTTAAATGGATTAGCTGAAATTATTGTGAAAAATAAATTTTCAGTAGGTGATAGTGTTGAGATGATGACACCAAAAGGTAACACAACGTTCATTATTGAACGAATGGAAAATAAAAAAGGTCAACCTGTTTCTGCTGGACTCGGTGATGGTCATATTGTTTATATTCCGATAGCTGAAGATATCGATTTAAATTATGCGCTTTTAATGCGTAATTTTGATTAGTCCATCTCTATTTAGCTAACTGTTTGATTTTATAAACAGTTAGCTAATATCATCATTGGCGGATTAAATCTTCACCATAACCAATCCATTTATAAGTTGTTAATGCTTCTAGACCCATTGGCCCTCTGGCATGTAATTTTTGAGTACTGACAGCAACTTCGGCGCCTAAACCAAATTGTGCACCATCCGTAAATCGAGTTGATGCATTAACATAAACTGCAGCCGCATCAACTAGCTTAATGAATTGCTCTGCATTAAGTAGACTTCGAGTTAGAATGGCTTCTGAATGGCCACTTCCATATTCCCGAATATGTTCAACTGCTAATTCAAGTGAATCAACAATCACTATGTTCAGATCTTTGGAAAGCCACTCTTGTCTAAGTTCGTCATCTTCTACTGGAAATAGATTTGCTACGCCTGAATTTAAAATTTTATAAGCATCAGGATCAGCATGTAATATGACGTGATTATCAGCCATAATTTGACTAAGCTTAGGCAGAAAAGTATTTGCAATTTCAGTATGTACGAGTAATGTTTCTACAGAGTTACATGTACTTGGTCGTTGAGTTTTGGCATTTAGAATGATTGAAAAAGCTGCGTCAAAATCTGCGCTTTCATCGACAAAGATATGGCAAACTCCAATACCGCCAGTTATGACCGGAATGGTTGAATGTTCACGGCAAAGTTTATGTAGAGCCTCACCGCCTCGAGGAATAATCATATCTACATATTTATCAAGTTTGAGTAACTCAGTGATATATTTACGATCAGGATTATCGATTGATTGAATAGCAGTTTCAGGTAAGCCGGCGTGATTTAATGCTTGTTGAATAATGGATATGATAGCCGCATTAGTATTAACCGTTTCTTTTCCACCACGAAGTATCGCTGCATTACCTGTTTTTAAACAAAGAGCAGCAATATCTATAGTAACATTAGGGCGGGCTTCATATATTACACCAATTACACCCAGCGGAACTCGGTGACGTTGTAACTTTAATCCGTTCTCTAAAACAGCCCCATCGATAGTTTGCCCAATAGGATCGGTTAAGGAGACAACTTTGCGAACATCATTAGCAATAGAGGATAATCGCTCTGGCGTTAATAATAAACGATCAAGCATTGCCTCACTTAATCCTTGATTTTTTGCTATAGCAATATCTTTTTGATTCGCCTCTAAAATGCTTTGAGAGCTTTGCTCCAATAAATCAGCAATACTAATTAAAGCCTGACTTTTGATTTTAGTTGGGCATTGTGCTAATTGATATGAGGCTTGTTTTGCTAACTTTCCAATTTGGTTTATCATTGCTTAACCTTAATAGATTTTACTCACACTGTGTTTGACAGAATACAGATTCTCTAAAAAATAATTTATCTAATGATATTATACATCCCACTCTAATTCTTATTTATAAAACATATAGAATAAATAATAGAGTTAAAGAGGTATGAGCTGTCACCTTAAACAAATTTTGCTAATAGGAATCAATTTATTCCAACAATAATGTATTTTTCAGGGGATTGTCAATTATGAAGCTTAAAAGCAAGCTGAGATATATTCGATAACTTGAGTTGTACAGTGAATTCTAATTAACAATTAATACACCTAACCAGTTGACTATTACGCCACCTATAGCTAGTTCCATTTAACCTCCTTATTATTTGATAATCATATCATTCCGATGTACGGCTACAGATCCATATTCATAGCCAATAATTTGACTAATTTCTTGTGAGTGATGTCCTGCTATTTGTTTTAGCGCATCACTATTATAACGGCTTACACCTCGTGCGATTTGTTTTCCTGACTTATCACATATATTTATTACTTCTCCCCGCGAAAAATCTTTTTCAACCGCTATAATTCCTTTTGGTAAGAGCGAACTACCATTATTCAAAATAGCATTTATAGCACCATCATCAACTAACACCTTTCCTGCATTAGGTGCACCATATAGCCAATGTTTACGATGCTCTAATGGGGTTTTCTGTGGTAAAAAACGCGTGCCTACCGATTGATTATTCACTGCATCAATAATCACATTTTCTTTATTCCCAGCTGCAATTATTACTTCTATTCCTGCGCTACCTGCTACTTCAGCTGCTTGAATTTTTGTGCTCATACCACCGGTTCCCAGCCCTGAAACACTATCACCAGCTATGTTTCGTAAACTTTCATCAATATGAGAAACTTCTTTTATTAATTGAGCATTGGTATCAGACCTTGGATCGGCAGTATATAATCCTTCAATATCTGTCAGTAATATGAGTTTATCGGCTTCCGCTAAAATTGCCGCTAGTGCTGATAGGTTATCATTATCACCCACTTTAATTTCGGCTGTAGCTACGGCGTCATTCTCATTGATGACAGGCACAATATGATTATCTAGCATCGCTTTTAGAACATCTTGTGCATTTAAAAAGCGTTCACGATCTTCTAAGTCAGCTCGTGTCAGTAACATTTGTCCAATAAAAATTTTATATATTGAAAACAGCTGTTCCCAAAGCTGGATAAGTTTACTTTGTCCAACAGAAGCAAGTAATTGTTTTGATGCAACAGTATTTGGAAGGTTAGGGAAGTTTAGATACTCTCGACCAGCAGCAATTGCTCCCGATGTAACTATAATAATTTTGTGACCAATTTGATGTAAATAAGAGCATTGCCGAATCAGTTCAACTATTCGAGCGCGATCTAACTGTTTAGTTCCACCAGTTAAAACACTGGTACCTAACTTAATAACGACAGTTTGCTTTTTTTTATTAGTCATAGCAATAATCTTATTTAAATCATCTCTTACAAAATAGATTCCATCCATTTAACTGATTGAGTTAAGGCATTTTGTAAGCCTTTTTGTAATGGTGTTTTAGGAATAGTCACAATTTTGCATTGCTTTGAAGATTGAATTAATTTTGCTTCAGTTAAATTACTTAACTTATCATCTTCAAAGATGACATTCATAATTGGCACAGGACAAGAATGAGTTAATAATCCCTGGTTTTTTAGAGAAAAGTAATTTAATTCAGCAGCTAACTGCTGATTTGAAACTGATGTTAAACCTAATCGACAAGCTAGCATATCCTTATAACAATTTGGTAGATTCTGTTGTAAGGTTTTATCAACAAATATTTGATGTACAAAAGGTGTAAAGTTGAAAAGTCCTTTTATTTTATTTGGCATTAAATAAGTAAGACGTGTAGCAATGTGTGAACCAAAACGGAATCCTGCCACAATTACACGATTGCTATCAACCCAAGGTACTGTCGCTAGTTGTTCAATTATAGCTTGATGAATTTGGCTACTATTTTGTGTTAATACAAAATTTCGACTAAAGCCCACTGTTGGCAAATCTACTGTTAGCATTGCAAAACCTTGTGGCGCTAGGTATTCACTAAAGTAGCGATAATAGTCGATTTGTAAATTACCTAATGCATTACAGACTAATACGACAGGGCATACGCCATCACAGTTCTTAGGTAAATGTAAAATTGTTTTAACACTGCGATTTTCAACTTTAAATTCTATCTGTTTTGTCGTGTAAGGCGAAAACTCAAGTGCTTTTATATAAGATTGATATGCACAAGTTTGTGCATACATGGCAAGCTCATCATTTTTAAAATGAGGATAGCTAGCAATACTAGCAAATTCACTCGCAATTAAATAATCTTGATGTAAGTTATTTTTTGCTTCTTCAGATAAGTCAGATTGATCTAATGAATCCGCTTTAGCTTGCCATTTTGCAGCTTGATTTAAAAACTCATAAATCCAATTGCCAGGTTGATAACCAATAACCGAATCTAACCACTTTTCATTGGTATGACGTTTAGTCGAAATTGCGATTTGCGATAAAACTTCTTCGATTTCCAATTTCGGTAAGCCACGCCAAAACCATAGGATAGGATTAATGATTCGGTACCATTTTGAATCTACTTCACCATCAAATGGACTAATACTGCTACCATCGCTACTATCTAACCGATTGATTAGCGATGATGTTTCAGGATAATCATATTGTGGTTTAAATATCTTTTCAGAAAGGTTTTCAGTCATAGCAACCTTATTAAATTAATTATTAATGATCACTAAGTGGCTTAACAAACATAACGCCAGTATCCCATGGCTGTTCGATCCAAGTATCTTGAGCGATATCGACAACATAATCATCAACTAATGGTTTGCCAGCAGGTTTAGCAAAAATAGTTACAAAGTGAGCCTTTGGATACATTTCACGAATAGTATGAGCTGTGCTTCCGGTATCAACTAAATCGTCAACAACAATAAAGCCTTCGCCATCACCTTTCGCTTCTTTTAAAATTAGTTTTTCACGTTGATGATCGTGGTCATAACTTGAAATACAAACGGTATCGACATAACGAATGCTAAGTTCACGAGCTAGAATAGCCGCAGGAACTAAGCCTCCACGACTAACGGCAATGATACCTTTCCATTGTTTGGCGGGTAATAATCTTTCAGAAAGTTGACGACCATAAGCTTGAAGCATTTCCCAAGTAACGTTGAATTTTTTCTTTTCAGCGATGAGCTCTGCTTTATGCTGTTTTTTGGCTTTGATTTCTTCTTCTGTTAAAGTTTGTTCTATTGACATGTGTAACCTGCAATTTTAATCGAATAAACGAATTTAATAAATTAATATTAATGAACTTGAAATAGATGTAAAATTGCACCTTATTATAGAGTGATTAGATAAAAAAAACCACTGATTAATTTGTTACCTAGCTAATACTGAGGATAAATTATGCTATCAACCCTAAATCCAAAATTTGTTTGGCAGATTTTTAATGATATTTGTAACATTCCCCATCCTTCTCATCATGAACAAATGATAACCAAATATATTGTCGATTTTGCAGCAACTCATCACATTGATTGTCAGCTTGATAAAGCTGGAAACATTTTACTAAGCAAAACCGCAACTAAAGGTATGGAAAATTGCCCATCTATTGCTTTACAAGCCCATATGGATATGGTTCCTCAAAAAAACGAAGGTACAGAGCATGATTTTCTAATTGATCCAATCCAAGCTTATATAGACGATGAATGGGTTAAAGCAAAAGGTACAACATTAGGTGCTGACAATGGTGTAGGGCTTGCATCTGCTTTAGCTGTATTAATTGATCCATCTGTCGAACACGGTCCTCTTGAAGTTTTAGTTACGACTTCTGAAGAGACTGGTATGCATGGTGCTTTTGGTCTTCAACCTAATTGGTTAAAAAGCCGTTATCTCATCAATACTGATTCTGAAGATGAAGGTGAGATATTTACTGGTTGTGCAGGCGGTATAGACTTCTCAATGAATTTTACAATTACATACGCGGTTATGCCGGAGATTCACGATTGCTATGTACAACTTTCTCTAAAAGGTTTGAAAGGTGGACATTCAGGTTGTGATATTCATCTTGGACGAGGGAATGCCATAAAATTAATGGCAAGATTGTTAGCTCAATACGCACAAGATATCTCATTTAGATTAGCTGACATTCGAGGCGGTTCATTACGTAATGCAATCCCTCGTGAAGCTTTTGCTGAATTAACTTTAAGCAAGCAAGATTTGCCTAAGTTAGAAGCAATTGTTAAACAATATCAATCTGTATTACAAAATGAATTTAGACAGATTGAACCAGATATTGAATTAACTTTAAAAGAAGTGAAAACGGATAAAGTTAAAAGAGTTATCGCGATTGATCAACAAAACAAAATCATCAATATTTTAAACACTGCGCCTAATGGTGTTGTCAGCATGAGCAAAGAGATCCATGGTGTGGTCGAAACTTCTTTAAATCTAGGCATTGTCAATATTAGTGACAATCAGTTAAGTGTAAACTTTTTAATTCGTTCTCAAGTTGATAGCGCGAAGGATGCAGTTGTTTCAACCTTAATATCATTAAGCCAATTAGTAAATGCCAATTATGAAATCAGTGGTGGTTATTCAGGTTGGGAACCTAATTTGAATTCTAGACTACTACAATTAGCTAAAGATAAGTACCTAGAGATTTTTTCAAAGCAAGCAAAAATTATGGTGATCCATGCTGGTTTAGAATGTGGTTTATTTAAACAGTCTTATCCATATATGGATATGATTTCAATTGGACCAACTATAGTTTCACCTCATTCACCTGATGAAAAAGTTAATATTCATAGTGTATATCGTTATTGGGAATTATTAATTGCGATCTTAAAATCGGCTTGTTATTTGAAATAAAAATTGCGGTTCCTCCTCCTGATTGATTAGAGAGGAGGAATCATCCGACTTATTTGCTTTACTAAAGATCGACTAATTTGAAAATAAATTCACTAAAAGTGAATAAAAATGCATTTTATGCTTGCTTTGTTTTTTCAGAAAGCCTACTATACTACCAAAAAAAACTTAGTGATAGATAAGGAAAGGTATGTTAAAAGCAATAGTTGTCGGAGCAAGTGGTTATGCAGGCGCAAAACTTGCATATTATTTAACAAAGCATCCAAATATTGAGTTAGTCGCATTAACCGTATCTGAAAATAGTCGTGATGGTGGAAAGTTAATCTCGGACTATGATTTATATCCTCAATTGAAAGGTGTAGTTGATCTCCCCTTAATTGCAACCGCCGACTATTCATCTCTCATTCATGATGTTGATATTGTTTTTTTAGCAACAGAACATTCAGTTAGTCACGATATCGCACCTTATTTTTTAGACAAAGGATGCACAGTATTCGACTTATCTGGCGCATTTCGTGTCAATTCATCCTCTTTTTATACTCAATTTTATGGTTTTGAACATCAACATAAACAGTGGCTTGAGAAGGCCGTTTATGGATTAGCTGAATGGAATTATGAGGCTATAAAACAAGCTCAGTTGATTGCAGTTCCTGGTTGTTATCCAACAGCATCCCAACTGCCATTAAAACCGTTGATTGAAGAAGATTTGTTAGACAAAAGTCAATGGCCTATTATCAATGCTGTAAGTGGTGTAAGTGGCGCTGGACGAAAACCTTCGACTAACAATTTATTTTGTGAAGTGAGTTTACATGCTTATGGCTTATTTACACATCGTCATCAACCTGAAATTGCAACACACTTAGGCCAAGAAGTTATCTTTACGCCTCACCTAGGATGTTTCAAACAAGGCATTCATGCCACTATTACCTGTATGGTAAAGAAAGGCGTAACATCTGATGATATTCGTAACGCATTAAATAAATATTATCAAAATAAACCGTTAATTAGGGTTTACCAAAAACATTGGCCAGCATTAAAATCAGTAATAGATCTGCCATATTGCGATATTGGTTTTGTACTAAAAGGGCAACATCTGATTTTAATTTCAGTTGAAGATAATTTATTAAAAGGTGCAGCAGCACAAGCGGTACAGTGTATGAATATTCGATTTGGCTTTGATGAAACTACAGCCTTATTATAAATACTCATTTGTTAATAATATTAATCAAGTGACTTTGTTTAAATGGATAGGGAATAAAAATGAAACCATTAATTATTAAGTTTGGCGGTGTATTACTCGATAACAAAGATGCGTTAAGTAAATTATTCATTATTATTAGCGAATATAAAAAGAATTTTAATAGGCCTTTAATTATTGTTCATGGTGGTGGTAGTGTTGTTGACTCCTTAATGGATCGTCTTTCATTACCGGTAGTACGACGCAATGGTTTACGCGTTACACCCGCAGACCAGATTGATGTGATTGTAGGCAGTCTTGCAGGTAGTGCCAATACGACAATATTGTCAGAAGCCAAAAAATTACAAATATCAAGTATCGGACTCTGCTTAGCAGATGGTGATAGTGTCAAGGTTAAACAAATTTCTGAAGAGTTAGGGTATGTAGGCGAAGCTGAAATAGGTGATCCAACCTTAATCAATTTACTGCTTAATAATGGTTATTTACCGATTGTTAGTTCAATTGGCATTACTGAACAAGGCAAGATGATGAATGTGAATGCCGATCACGCTGCCGTTGCACTCGCAAAAACAATAGATGCAGATTTAATTTTATTATCTGATGTTGCCGGTGTTTTAGATGCTAACAAACAACGAATTGAATCATTAACGCAAGCAGAAGCTGATCACTTGATCGCACAAGGCATTATTACTGATGGCATGATTGTCAAAGTCAATTCTGCATTCGAAGCAGCAAAAACGCTTGGGCGACCAATTGATATAGCTAGTTGGAAAGAATCCGACAAACTTATTGAATTATTTAATGGAAAATCAGGAATAACAGGTACAAGAATTATTGCTTAAATATAAATCAGTTAGTATATTATTTGAGTATATTTTTTATTAAATATACTTAATTTAATCTTTAAATCATTTATTTTTTCGTCAGTAAATTTAAGAAAGGGTATAACATGAAAAAAAGTGCAACAAAAAAGGTGGTTTTAGCCTATTCAGGTGGATTAGATACATCAGCTATTATTCCATGGCTAAAAGAAAATTATGGCGGTTGTGAAGTTTACGCTCTTGTCGCTAACGTTGGTCAAGATCCTAAAGAGCTAAAAGATGTTGAGAAAAAAGCGAAAGCATCTGGTGCAGTAGCTTGTAAAGTTGTCGATTTACGAGAAGAATTTGTTAAAGATTATGTTTACCCTGTTTTAAAAACTGGCGCTTTATATGAAGGAACTTATTATCTTGGAACTTCAATGGCTCGCCCAATTATTGCTAAAGCCCAAGTTGAATATGCATTAGAAGTTGGTGCCGATACCCTTTGTCATGGAGCAACAGGTAAAGGTAATGACCAAGTTCGCTTCGAAACAACTTATACAGCTCTAGCACCACAACTTAAAGTTATTGCACCTTGGCGTGAATGGGATTTACGTTCGCGTGAAGCTTTAATTGATTACTTAAAAGTACGAAAAATTCCAACAACTGCAACCGTTGAAAAAATCTATAGTCGTGATGAAAATGCTTGGCACATCTCTACCGAGGGTGGTGTACTTGAAAGCACTTGGAATCAAGCCAACGCAGATTGTTGGGCATGGACTGTCTCACCAGAAGATGCACCCAATAAACCAGAACTTGTTACCATTGGTATAGAAAAAGGTGAAGTCGTTTCTGTTAATGGAAAGAAACTCTCTCCATATAACTGCGTAGCAACACTCAATAAAATTGGTGCTAAACATGGTGTTGGTCGAGTTGATATCATTGAAAATCGTTTGGTGGGTATCAAATCTCGCGGTTGTTATGAAACCCCAGGTGGTACAATCATGATGACTGCATTACGTGGTTTAGAACAATTAATTTTAGATCGTGATAGCTTCAAATGGCGTGAACAACTTGGTTTAGAAATGGCATACGTTGTTTATGATGGTCGTTGGTTTGCACCATATCGTCGCTCAATTCAAGCCGCTGCTGATGTATTAGCAGAAGATATGACAGGTGAAGTTGTAGTTAAACTCTACAAAGGTAGTGCAACAGCAGTTCAGAAAAAATCACCAAATAGCTTATATAGTGAAGAATTTGCGACTTTTGGTGAGGATGAAGTCTATGACCACAGTCATGCAGGTGGATTTATTCGCTTATTCTCATTATCTTCACGCATTCGAGCTCTAAATGAAGGTAAGAAAAAACGACCAGCTAAAAAAGCTACAGTTAAAAAAGATACAGCTAAAAAAACTGAAAAAACAGTCAAAAAAGTAGCTAAAGCTGATGCTAAAGCGACAGTTGCTCCAAAATCTAAAGTGAAAGCGAAAGCCAAAGCTAAAAAGTAAGTTTTAATCACTTTTTACTTAGATATAAAACACAATATATACAGACTTTGGTCTGTATATATTTTTTATAGTATTATTGAATTATCATTATTAAAAAAGCGATCAAACTAAAATCGCTTAGGATTAAAAATTGAGGTAATTATGGCATTATGGGGTGGGCGTTTTAGCCAAGCAGCAGATCAACGATTTAAACATTTTAATGATTCTCTACGCTTTGACTATCGGCTTGCGGAGCAAGATATCATTGGATCAATTGCATGGTCTAAAGCTTTGGTCACTGTTGACGTTTTATCTTATGATGAACAAAAAAAATTAGAAAAAGCTTTAAATGAATTATTAGATTCAGTACGGCAAAACCCAGAACAGATTCTACAAAGTGATGCGGAAGATATTCACAGTTGGGTAGAGCAAAAACTTATCGAAAAAATCGGTGATTTAGGTAAAAAATTACATACTGGTCGTAGCCGTAACGATCAATCAACAACCGATCTAAAATTATGGTGTAAAGATGAAATCGCTCATCTTATCACAGCTATCAATGAACTCAGAAAACGCTTAGTGCTTACCGCTGAACAGCATCAAGATGCAGTTATGCCTGGCTATACTCATCTACAACGCGCACAACCAGTCACTTTTGCTCATTGGTGTTTAGCGTATTATGAAATGCTAACACGTGATGAAAGCCGTTTACAAGATACACTTAAACGCTTAGATGTAAGCCCTCTAGGTTGTGGCGCTTTAGCTGGAACTGCTTATCCAATGGATCGCGATCAGCTAGCCGATTGGTTAGGTTTTGCAACAGCAACAAATAATAGTTTAGATTCAGTATCTGATAGAGATCATGTACTTGAATTACTCAATAATGCATCTATAGGAATGGTGCATTTATCTCGGTTTGCAGAAGATTTAATTATCTTCAATAGTGGTGAAGCAGATTTTGTTGAACTATCTGATCGTGTCACATCAGGATCATCATTAATGCCACAGAAAAAAAATCCTGATGCATTAGAACTTATTCGAGGAAAAATAGGGCGAGTTGTTGGTGCACTAACTGGCGCCATGATGACTTTTAAAGGTTTACCACTTGCTTACAATAAAGATCTACAGGAAGATAAAGAACATCTATTTGACGCACTTGATACTTGGCAAGAATGTTTAGACATGGCAGCGTTAGTTCTTGAAGATATTAAAATCAATTACCAAAATTGCCAAAATGCAGCTAAACAAGGATACTCAAATGCAACAGAACTTGCTGATTATCTCGTTGCTAAAGGTATTCCATTTAGACAAGCTCATCACATTGTAGGTGAAGCCGTTGTTGGCGCGATAGCTAAGCAAAAAGCATTAGAAGAGTTAACGTTGGATGAATTAAAAGTCTATAGTGATGTTATTGAAGATGACGTTTATCCAATTTTATCACTCGAATCTTGCCTAGCTAAACGATCTGCTAAAGGAGGCGTATCGCCTAAACAAGTTAAATTGGCAATCGACAATGCTAAAAAACAGCTCTGTTTATAGTACTTTTTATTTTAAATACCGACTTTTGTCGGTATTTTTATGCTTCAAAAACCCCGTTCCTCAACTTTTTTTTGATAAAAATCTGTTTGTATATCGCTCAATAGAGTGTAAAAATAGATTTTCAATTTTTAGATGGATGAAAGTGAATTGCAATGAATAAAAGTTATAACTTTAGTGCAGGCCCAGCAAAACTTCCTGCAGATGTTTTAAAACAAGTACAAGCTGAATTATTAAATTGGCACAACACCGGTGCATCAGTAATGGAGTTAAGCCATCGTGGTAAAGATTTTGATGCATGTGCGATTGAAGCAACTAACGATCTTCGTGATATTTTAAATGTCCCTGAAAATTATAAAATTCTATTTTGCCAAGGTGGAGCTAGGGCACAATTTGCTGCTGTGCCAATGAATATTTCGGCAAAAAATGCTGATTACATTAACAGTGGCTATTGGAGCCAATGTGCAGCCAAAGAGGCAACCAAATACTGTAATGTGATTGAACAAAATGTGACAATTAAAAATCAGGGTATAACCTCAATCAAACCCATGTCCGAATGGCAACTAAGTGATAATAGTGATTATATCCATTATTGCCCTAATGAAACCATTGACGGGGTAGAGATATTCGAACAACCTAATTTTGGGGATAAAACCGTAGTTGCTGATTTATCATCTTGCATTTTATCGCAACCGATTGACGTAAGTCGCTATGGCATTATTTACGCAGGTGCGCAGAAAAATATTGGTCCTTCAGGAATCACAATTGTCATCGTTCGTGAAGATCTAATTGGACATGCTCAAAAAGCATTACCTTCCGTGTTAGATTATAAAATCTTAATGGATCATGACTCAATGTTTAACACACCACCTACATTTGCTTGGTACATGTCAGGTTTAGTCTTTAAATGGATTAAAAGCCTGGGTGGATTGAATGCAATGCAGCAACGAAATCAAGCTAAAGCAAAATTACTTTACCAATTTATCGATCAATCCGATTTTTATCGTAATACTGTGGCTATTGCTAATCGATCAATCATGAATGTCACCTTCTTATCACCAAATGAAGATCTCGATAAAAAGTTTGTTAGTGAAGCAACACAAGCAAATATCATTGGAATTAAAGGTCACCGAATTGCAGGTGGAATGAGGGCTTCGATTTATAATGCAATGGATATTGATGGAGTCAACTACCTAATAGACTTCATGAAACAATTTGAAAAACAAAATGGTTAGTTATATCGGCAAATAAAAAAGGGATACAGGAGTATCCCTTTTCTATTTTACACATTCTTATTTACAACTAAAGACTTCACCAGTCATCACAGCATCTGTCGGAGCAATATCTGAAACATATTGTAACGATGCATCTTGTGCGTTATAAATCACATTACCGCCCATAGCAGCAGCTTTATTCATCAAATCATTAGCTGCATCACGAATCAACTCACTATGGGTTTTTAGACCAGAAAAGAAAGTACTACGGCGGCCTTCAGCTTTACCGATAAATTGGCAATTTGCTGCTGGTTTAGTATCAATAAACTGAACTTGTCGACCAGCTGAAGTGGCTTGATAATCTGAACTACTACAACCATTTAAAAACAATGCAGTAGATAACGCTGCACTAATAAAAAGAATTTTCTTGATAGACATAATATTTCCCCAACCAATATAACGAGCATTAGTAATAATAATTTAGAACATTGTAGCAGGTTAATTAACTAAAAAATATCGCTTATTACAAATGATGAAATGATAATAGGTTTCAGTTTAATAATTAACCAAATCAACCTATTTAGTTAATTAAATGTAGCAAATTAATTTTAACTCTATTATAATCGCAACCCTACTAAGTCAGTAGCACATCCAAATGGCCCCTTAGCTCAGTTGGTCAGAGCAGTCGACTCATAATCGATTGGTCACTGGTTCAAGTCCAGTAGGGGCCACCACTCTAAGTAAATAAAGTTTTACGCATAACAAGCATATCATAAAAATCAGCAAATTTTATTAAACGCGGTTAAAATTTTTCATTACTATTTTTATAAAAAAATAAAATCCACTAGGTGAGCTTTAATACTAATAATTATAGTATTTTATAATTTCGCTTGCACCATGGCATTAAAGAGTAGATCAACGATACAACTCACAGCAATAATAAATTCCTTTTTATTAATATTACATGATTTGAATTTAATATATCGGGTAAGTAGCTCAGCTTGTTCAAGTTTTGTAAGGCTGTCTAAGTGTTATTTAACAATATCGTTTGAAGATGCAATGTTTAAGGTAGATATTTTTTCATAAAATAGTTCGATACATTGAAGTTTTTTTTGTCATTTACAACCCACCAACATTGGAAGTGAACTAGACAAAGTCGGCGTATTGGTCACATTGAGCAAAAACCAGAAGCTTGTCAGCTCCATTATCTAGCCCGCTCTAGAAACTAGATATAAAAAAATTAATATGCAGTTAGTCTGCTCTATACTTGATTCAAGAATCCAGTATTGATGTTGGATTCTGTTGACATGGTTTTAATATAAAAGCAAAAAAGTGCGTTAGTTAACATAATAAATTTGGAATTAAAGTTTTTAGTTATTGATTTGTTATTTCTGAGTTCTTACATTTTATGAAAAAGGTATTTTTATATTTGGGTTGGGGCAGTTACTTGGTACAATTGTTTTTTGATATTAATTGCATCGCTGTAAAAGTATGTCCACAAAATATATTTGAACACTGATAATATTGCTTTCAAGTTAATTCGGATGATACTTCACTTGAGCGAATAACAGCTTTTAGTTTGCAGCGAGGACATTTCATTCTATAACCTTAGCGTTAACTATTAGTTAATTATATATTATTAAAATTAACTTAAATTTATTTTTGTCAGGTGTTTTTTATCTAATCAAGGAATGCTTACTGCTAATCATATAAATATTTATTATCAAATCCTGTACTAT
>NZ_LZGP01000035.1:0-99891 GCF_001690445.1 Gilliamella sp. wkB195 | reverse complement strand
AAATAAGATCACTTCGTTATTACAGGGATGTATAAATAATGAAAACAAAAATAATAGTAGCTTTAGTTTTTTTAATTACTCTGATACAAAATGCGTATGGGATTGGATATAACAGAACTTATATCCCACGAGTTCACATGCATTATTCTCCTAGTCATCAATCAAGGGGGAGCGACGGAGATGATGCCTCTATAATTATCATTTTACTATTCGCCATTGCAGTTGGTATTATTTTATATCATATTTACAAAAACTATGAAGAATCAAAGCAAAATAAAAAATTGGAAGAAGATAAACGTCAACTCAATTCAGAAAGCAGGAAAGATAAAAAAGATTAAGAAAAAAGAAGAATTAACTGACTATCCTGAAAAATAACTATTTTTATCATTCTCAATCGCTTATATTGCTTTTTAAAATTATCGAAAAAGTTGAGGAGCGGGGTTTTTTAGGTTTGATTAGCAAGTAATTCTTGAATATTTGCTTGTTTTTGGGTTAAAAATTGAATCTCAATCAAATTAGGCTATAATGCCGCTTTGTTTAAATTTTGTTATTAATAATGAATATTGGTTTTATCGGAGCTGGTAAAGTTGGATGCACACTAGCGAAATATTTTAGTTTATCGGGTTTACAAGTTGCAGGTTTTTATAGCCGAACTTATGAACACGCTAAACAAGCTAGTGATTTTACTCAATCTTATGCTTATTCATCTTTAGCTGATTTAGTGAATAATTGCGATTGTTTATTGGTGACAGTAGCTGATGGTCAAATTGCTTCTGTCTGGCATGAATTATGTCAATTACCTATTTCCAATAAATGGATTGGTCATTGTAGTGGCTTATTGACATCACACATATTTCAGCAAAATAAAGTTGTGCATCCATTCGCTTTTTCATTACACCCTTTATATGCTATTTATGATAAGTTCGATTGCTATAATACTATGTCGGACGTCTCTTTTACGCTCGAAGCAAATAAAGCTATTATCGACCAATTACAACGTTTTTTAGCGCTATTGCCTAATCGCTTAGCAATTCTTTCAGCAAATAAAAAGCCACTATATCATGCTGCTTGTGTCATGCTAAGTAATCAAGTGCTAGCTCTCGTACAAATAGGTGTAGATTTACTTAATCAATGTGGATTAGATAAAGAGTTTATTGAACAAGCTTGGCATCCGCTATTTCTTGGTAATGCCAACAACATTTGTAAAGCGGGAGTCATAGATGCATTAACTGGACCTGTGGAGCGTAACGATATTGAAACCATTAAGCAACATATGATGGCAATGCCAGATGAGCTCAAACCAATTTATCAACAATTATCGACTATTTTGCTTAATATCAGTCGTCAAAAACATCCGGATAGGGATTATCATCAATTAGAAATGGAACTGTTACCTTGAAAAATACAATTTTGACTTTACAACAACGCAAACAAAATCAAGAAAAGATCACCATGCTAACCGCGTATGACTATACGACAGCAAAATTGATGGATGATAGCGGTGTCGACTGTCTATTAGTGGGTGATTCATTAGGTATGGTTATGCTGGGTTATGAAAGCACAGTATCAGTCACTATGGACGATATGATCCATCACTCTAAAGCCGTGGCCAGAGGTGCTAAAAAAGCATTGGTTGTAACCGATTTACCGTTTATGTCTTACCATGCATCTGTTTATGATGCCGTGCATAATGCTGGACGATTGATACAAGAAGGGAATGCTCAGGCGGTGAAGCTTGAAGGTGGACAAGCATTTTGTGAGCATATTAAGATGATCGCTCAAGCCTCAATACCTGTCATTGCCCATATTGGCTTAATGCCACAATCAGTATTAGCATTAGGTGGTTACAAAGTACAAGGTAAGAATTATCAAGCAGCCAAAGCGATTATTTTAGATGCTTTAGCTGTTGAACAGGCAGGCGCTGCGGCAATTTTACTCGAATGTGTACCTGCTGATTTAGCTAAATTTATAACTGAACTTGTTAGTGTTCCTACTATTGGAATTGGCGCTGGTCATGGTTGTGATGGGCAAGTTTTAGTCTATCAGGATATGTTATCTATGTATGATGGTGTATCCTCCAAATTTGTTAAATCTTTTGCCCCAATGGGTGATCAAATGAAACAGGCTTTTGCGGATTATTGCCAAGAAGTTAAACAGCAACAATTCCCTGCACCTATTCATGAGTTTGCTATTGATGATGAGATCATGACCAAACTCAAATCTGAATTTTCAAACTAGCTTGAAAGGATAATAAACATGAAAGTTATAACCACTATCGATGAAGTTCGCGATCAGGTTAAATCATGGCGTAACAATGGCGAAAGTATTGGTTTAGTTCCGACTATGGGGTATCTGCATGAAGGTCATCAAAGCTTAATGGCTAGCGCTAAAAAAGATAATCAAAGAGTCATTGTTACCATATTTGTTAATCCAATGCAGTTTGGACCTAAAGAAGACTTAGCTAGCTATCCGCGTGATTTAGAAAGAGATAAAAAAGCCTGTCAGCAAATGGGCGTTGATTTGATTTTTTGGCCGTCCGCCGATGAAATGTATGATGCGAATTTCAATAGCTATGTCAATGTTAATGGTTTAACTGATGCGCTTTGTGGAAAAAAGCGACCAGGACATTTTAAAGGTGTTTGTACAGTTGTCACCAAACTATTTAATATTACTCAACCTGATCGTGCCTATTTTGGACAAAAAGATGCGCAACAATTAGCCGTCATTCAACGAATGGTACAAGATCTCAATATTCCCATCGAAATTATTGGTTGCCCGATTGTGCGTGAAAGTGATGGACTGGCTAAAAGTTCGCGCAATAGCTATTTGTCTGAACAAGAACGCCTAGCCGCTATTTGCTTATATCGTTCAATTGAACAGGCTAAGCAAATGATCAAAGCGGGTGAAAAATCAGTTGCAACCATCTTAAAGGCCATGCAAAACGTTATAAATAATGAACCATTAGCTAAAATTGACTATATTGAATTTGTTGATTTTGCAACGTTAACCAATGTTGATGTATTAAAGCAAGATAGTCTATGCGCTTTAGCGGTTTATATTGGTAAAACTAGATTGATCGATAATTTTATTTATCATCATTAACAATCCATTTATTGAGATAAAAGATCGCTTATCGACCGGCGATCTTTTGTTTACCATATTCCTACCTTCTAGGAAAATCGATTTAATCAACGACTTTATTCGTCTAGCAATTTATTGTTATGTCTTTTTACTGTAGAATAATAGCCATTTTTATGCCTTGAATTAGGATTGATGCCTTTATTATGAAAAATACGACTTATAATCCACAAGAAATCGAACAACCTATCTATCAACATTGGGAAGAAAGTGGTTACTTTAAGCCTAATGGTGACAAATCTCAGCCTAGTTATTGCATTGCTATTCCACCACCAAACGTAACGGGTAGTTTGCATATGGGACATGCATTTCAACAAACTATTATGGATGCATTAATTCGTTATCACCGTATGCAAGGTAATAACACGCTTTGGCAATCAGGTACTGACCATGCAGGTATTGCTACCCAAATGGTGGTAGAACGTAAAATTGCCGCTGAAGAAAATAAAACTCGCCATGATTATGGTCGAGATGCTTTTATCGAAAAAATTTGGCAATGGAAAGCTGAATCAGGTGGAAGTATTACTAAGCAGATGAGACGTTTAGGTGATTCTGTTGATTGGGATCGTGAACGTTTTACGATGGATGAAGGCCTTTCTAATGCTGTTAAAGAGGTTTTTGTAAGACTTTATCAAGAAGATTTGATTTATCGCGGTAAACGCTTAGTGAATTGGGACCCAAAATTACGCACGGCAATTTCAGATCTTGAAGTTGAAAATCGTGAAGTTAAAGGATCAATGTGGCATTTGCGCTACCCATTAGCGGATGGTGCAAAAACGGCAGATGGTAAAGATTATCTTGTTGTCGCAACGACTCGTCCTGAAACACTATTTGGTGATACTGGTGTGGCGGTTAATCCTGAAGATCCTCGTTATAAAGATCTCATTGGTAAATTTGTTATATTACCTTTTGTCAATCGTCGTATTCCTATTGTTGGCGATGAACATGCGGATATGACAAAAGGTACGGGGTGTGTAAAAATCACACCTGCTCATGACTTTAATGACTATGAAGTAGGGCGTCGTCATCAACTACCGATGATTAATATCTTTACCTTTGATGGTGAGATTCGTACGCAAGCAGAAGTATTTGATACTAATGGTGAGTCAAGCACCGCTTACTCAACTGAGATTCCGACACAATTCCAAAATTTAGAACGCTTTGCTGCACGTAAATTAGTTGTTGCAGAGTGTGAAGCTCAAGGTATTTTAGAAAAAATTGAACCACATGATCTCACCATTCCTTATGGTGATCGTGGTGGCGTGGTCATTGAACCAATGTTAACCGATCAGTGGTATGTCCGCGCTAAAGTCTTAGCTGAACCAGCAATAGCTGCCGTAAAAAATGGCGATATTCAATTTGTACCTAAACAGTACGAAAACATGTATTTTTCATGGATGAATGACATCCAAGATTGGTGTATTTCGCGCCAATTATGGTGGGGACACCGAATTCCGGCTTGGTATGATAATCAAGGTAATGTCTATGTTGGTCGTGACGAAGCTGAAGTTCGCCGTGAAAACGGTCTATCTGCTGATATCGAGTTATCACAAGATGATGATGTACTTGATACTTGGTTCTCATCAGCGCTGTGGACATTCTCAACCTTAGGTTGGCCAGAAAAGACAGATGATTTAGCGACTTTCCATCCAACTAATGTTCTTGTAACTGGTTTTGATATCATCTTCTTCTGGGTCGCAAGAATGATTATGATGACGATGCATTTCATCAAAGATGAACATGGCAAACCTCAAGTACCTTTCAAAACAGTTTATGTAACTGGCTTGATTCGTGATGAAGAAGGGCAAAAAATGTCAAAATCTAAAGGGAATGTTATTGATCCTTTAGATATGATTGATGGGATATCACTTACCGATTTATTAGAAAAACGTACTGGTAACATGATGCAACCACAGCTTGCTGAAAAAATTGCCAAACGTACTGAAAAACAGTTCCCTAATGGCATTGAAGCCCACGGTACTGATGCATTACGTTTTACTTTAGCCGCACTGGCGTCCACTGGTCGTGATATTAATTGGGATCTAAAACGTTTAGAAGGTTATCGTAATTTCTGTAATAAACTATGGAATGCTAGCCGTTATGTATTAATGAACACTCAAGATCACGATTGTGGATTTAAAGGTGGTGATTTAGAGTATTCATTAGCGGATAAATGGATCTTAGCGGAGTTTAATCAAACGGTGAAAACATACCGCGAAGCATTTGATACTTATCGTTTCGATTTAGCGGCTAATATCTTATATGAATTTACTTGGAATCAGTTCTGTGACTGGTATTTGGAGTTAACCAAATCAGTATTAGCTAATGGCGAGCAAAATCAACAACGAGCAGCTCGTCATACTTTAGTAACAGTCCTTGAAGCACTCTTGCGTTTGGCTCATCCAATCATTCCATTTATAACTGAAGCTATTTGGCAAAGTGTAAAACCATTAATGGTCATCAAAGCAGATACTATTATGTTACAACCAATGCCAGCCTTTGATAGCAAATTAGTTGATAATGAAGCAGTTGCTGATATCAATTGGATTAAAGATGCCGTTATCGCTGTTCGTAATATTCGTGCTGAAATGAATATTGCGCCAAGCAAACCGTTACAATTATTGATCAGAAAAGCATCACCGACGGTGCATCGCATTATTAGTGACAATGTCACCTTTATAGAGTCTTTAGCAAGATTATCAGAAATTGTCTTGTTAGATGAAGGTGAAGCAGGGCCATTATCGGTAACCAAATTAGTTGATGGTGCAGAGCTACTTATTCCAATGGCTGGTTTGATCAATAAAGATGATGAGCTAGCTCGACTTCAAAAAGAAATAGCTCGCATTGAAGGCGAAATTGCACGTATTGATAACAAGCTTTCCAATGCCAGCTTTGTTGATAAAGCACCAGCAGCTGTAGTGGCTAAAGAGAAAGAAAAACAACAAGGCTATGTTGCTGACAAAGCTAAATTACAAGAGCAGTATGAAGCAATAAAAAGTCTTTAAGGACATCAATAAAAAACCTCTCATATGAGAGGTTTTTTTATGATTAAAACTTGTAACCGACACCGAGCATTACAACCCAAGGATCAAGATCATATTTTGCCGTAACTTTAGTATTACCTAAATGAGTTTTAGCTTTAGTTTCAATATCGATATAACGGACTTGCGCGTTAATCAGCCAATTCTCATCTAAAGAATAATCAGTACCCACTTGTGCAGCCCAGCCCCAGGAATTATCCAAGTCTAAGCCATGAAAGCCTGCTTTCTTAGCTTCACCACTAAGTTTTTCATCAAAAAAGAAAGTATAGTTAACACCAAGGCCAACATAAGGTTGGAACTCGTAGCTACTATCAAGCGGATACCACAGTGCGCTCAATGTTGGTGGTAAATGTTTAATTTTTCCTAAATGAGCACCGGATAAACCAGTAGAATTACCACCGCCAAGTTTAACTTGATGACTAAAAGGTGTGGCACCTAATAATTCAACGGCAAAATTATCAGTAATCATATATTGAAAATTCAGGCCTAGTTGCGTGTCATTATCGGCTTTAGCCTTAAGATCACTCTTTGCACCACCTACTTTAACATGATCACTTTTATCTTGAGGATGAACATAGGCAGGACCACCACGGATGATAATTTGGTCGGCACTATGCGCCAGAGCGGCTGAGCTTGCTAATCCGAAAGTAACTAGCATAGCAATTGACGATACTCTCATTTTTATCTCCTTATTATATTTATATAAACTGCTAACTGAGCGTGATATATGCTTCATTAACAGACCGTTTTTTAATATAAAGCTTTAAAGGATTGACAATTACCTAAAGGTATTGATGAATATCTTAGCACCATAACATGAGTAATGATATGGTAGATTTTTTAGATGAATTAATTAATAGTGCTTTTTGTTCAATTGATTCAGATTCAATAGGTCAATTTGATTTAAATTCGCTTTTGATGACGCCAAAGCCACTTGCCACTGATAAGTCGATGATAAAAGAAGATGCTTCGTATGATCCAATCTAAGAACATACCAAACCAAACACCAATCACACCAAAGCCGAAATAAACGCCAAAAATATAGCCCACTACAATACGGCACATCCACATACTGCCGATAGCGACCCACATGGTATAGCTAGCATCTTTCGCCCCTTTAAAACCATATGGCAAAACAAAGGATGACGCCCAGAATGGGGTAAATAAGGCATTAAACCAAAGTAAATGTTTGGAAATTTCGATAACTTCTTGATCATCGGTATAGAGCGAACTTAATAATCCAGCGAACGGAATGGATAAAAACGCTAAAAAGCAGAGTAATAAACTGGTTAAATGAAAGATATACTTAAGTTGCCGTGTTGGTTGATAGATTTGCCCCATACCAATGCGCTTACCAACGATTATGGTTGAGGTTGCGCCAAGTGTTCCACCTGGCAAATTAAGCAATCCAGCAATTGAAAACGCGATAAAGTTTGCCGCAATAGTCGATGTGCCCATGCCAGCAACAAAGGTCTGCGTGAGTAATTTTCCAATATTAAACATCACCGACTCAACACTAGCCGGAATACCAATCCCTAAAATATCAATCAGTATCTTGCCATTAAATGAATGAAAATAACTGCGAAGTGGGATAAATAATGCCCGGCTTGGTTTGATGGTCAACACCAACAAAATAAAAAACATCCCACAATAACGAGATGTAGTTAAACCAATACCTGCACCGATAAACCCAAGTCCTTGCCAACCGAAAGCACCATAAATTAGTACATAACTAATCGATAGATTCAGAATGTTCATAAGGATATTTAAATACATTGGAATTTTAGTATTGCCAGCGCCACGCAAAGCGCCACAACCAACTAAAATAAAGGCAAGGGCGGGGTAACCTAAAACGGTTAATCTTAGAAAGGTTAGTGTTAATTCCTTAACTTCAGGATCAGCCTTACCGGCAATAATCTCAACAATCCAATAGCCTGAAAACTCAACGAACAAAAATAGTAAAATTGAGATTATTACTAATAGCGTAATAGATTGTCTTGCTGCTACTACTGCTTTTTTACGATTATGTCGTCCTAAACTAAACGCAACTACGACGGAAGTTCCGAGTGCAACCGCCATAAAAAAGGACATCACAATCATATTAAAACTTTCGGCCAAACCGACGGCAGCCATCTCGGCCTTACCAATCCAACTTACTAAAAATGTACTGAATATACCCATTAAAATGACGGACAAATTCTCAATCAGAATTGGCATTGCTAAAGGATATATTTCGCGCCAGAATAGCACATTGTTTGAACGTCGTTTTTTATAAAGTTGAAGATTCTTCAATCGACTTAGAACATCCAATTTAAGGCCTAAAGTTTTATTCGATAATTTGTGGCTATTATAACGCCTTTATGTGATAAAAATGAAATTATGTTTTAAAAAAATGGCTATCAATTTTAATTGATATAATACTCAACATTGTCAGTGCATTGTCTCTTTAATCTATGATATTTAAGATTAAAAATTAAATGATTAGGTAATTTTAGTGCTGCTTATTGCCGTTTCTCTAGAGAACTTGTTATAAGTGGTGCTTGAAGAAGATGCTTTTTTCTAAGTAACTAAATCTTACTCACCATATTATAAAAGGATAAAAATTTTCACTACATATTTATAGTGATTATGTAAAAAGATAGCTTATCTTTATATGATTTCAGTGCGTGAAGATCAAACTTGATCCATTAAAATATGATTTGGCTATAGTAAAATTTCAATACATAATTAAGTAAAGGTCATAAATCTTTTTTAAGTGTTTAAAAAGTAATGTTGAGATAAGAAGAGATAATCATCCAAAAAAGTTGAGGAGCGGGGTTTTTGAAGCTTTAATGTTCTCCAAAAAGCAATCTTTTCGCCTTAAACTTGAACGCTTTTTCAGTTCGCTATATTATAGCTGCCTTATTTTCCATTATTTACTTAAGCAAACGTTAAAGAGTACGAATGTTAATCAACGCCAAAGATATTCTCGAAAAATTAAATCCTCATAATAAAGTGAATTATGATTCAATTTTAAAAGAAGTGATTGCTGATTGGCAGTTGGCAGCGGCTCGACCTAAGTTGTTAATCCATAGTTGCTGTGCACCATGTAGCACTTATGTGCTGGAATATTTAGCACAGTATGCTGATATCACGATCTATTTTGCCAATTCAAATATTCATCCCCGCGTGGAATATGAGTATCGCAGTGTCGTTCAACAGAAGTTTATTGCTGACTTTAATCAAAAGACTGGCAACCAGGTGCAGTTTTTAGAAGCACCTTATCAACCGGCTGAGTTTATTAAACAGGTAGAGCATTTGCGTGATGCGCCAGAAGGTGGTGAGCGGTGTCATCTTTGTTATAAGATGCGGTTAGATTTGGCGGCGATTAAGGCGCAAGAGTTGGGCTTTGATTATTTTGCTAGTGCGTTAACGCTGAGTCCTAAAAAGAATAGTCAAAAAATCAACCAACTTGGTTTCGAAATTCAGGAAATTTTTTCAGTTAATTATTTACCTTCCGATTTCAAAAAGAATAATGGTTATAAGCGTTCTATCGAACTTTGTAAGGAGTACGATGTTTATCGTCAATGTTATTGCGGTTGTATTTTTGCTGCAAAAGCACAAGGTGTCGATCTGAAGAATGTAATTGCTATCGCTAAGCAAGGGCTAGAGAAAGTATAACTCGATATTGATCCTATTCAAAACATCCAAAATGTCATTTCCCTAACAAATTGATTAAAAATCTGAAAGATTTCGCTATAATAATTTTATAAAAGAATAATAATTATTATTTGTAATCCTATTATTGGTTAAGTCTAATTTTGCAAAATGTGAGTTTGTTTATGCCAAAAATATATAGGCTTGGATTGGATGTTGGTTCTACAACAGCTAAGTGTGTTGTACTCGATGAACAGGATAATTTTATTTATACCAATTATGTTCGTCATAACACCCATATTGTTAATACCACTTTATCCATTTTAGATGAAATTAAACAGCAGATTGGTGATGATGCTATTGTGTCGGTTAAGGTGACAGGCTCTGCTGGGATGGGGATTTCTGAGAAGGCCGGTATCGCTTTTATTCAGGAAGTTGTAGCAGCATCGGAAGTAGTACAACGAAAATATCCTGAGGTGCGAACTCTAATTGATATCGGTGGGGAAGATAGTAAGATGATCTTCTTTTTTCCTGATCGTCCGCCCGATATTCGTATGAATGGGAGCTGTGCTGGAGGAACCGGTGCCTTTATCGATCAGATGGCAACTTTACTTAATACCCCTGTGCAGGAATTTGACCTGCTTGCAACCAAACACGATAAAGTCTACCCCATCGCTTCTCGTTGCGGTGTGTTTGCGAAAACCGATGTGCAAAATTTAATTAGCCGTAATGTTTCCAAAGAAAATATTGCATACTCTGTTCTACATGCAGTTTGTATTCAGTTAGTGAATACGCTAGCGCGTGGTTATGATATTGTGCCAAAAGTGATGCTGATTGGCGGGCCGTTTTCATTTATTCCAACTTTAGGCAAAGCCGCATTAGAAACGTTAAAGTTAAATGAGGAACAAATTGTTACTACAGAGCATCCTACATTATTGTCGGCTTGGGGAGCGGCAATCCATGCTATTGAACGTAGTGAACTTACTATCAATGATTTCATTGATAGGCTAAGTGCGTCAAATAAGATTCAAGTCAATCAATCTTTTCGCTTAAAACCGTTATTTAACCAGTCGCTATCATTTAATGATTGGCAACAAAAACGCAAATATATCGAAATTCCTCGCCTAGCTTTAACCTCTTATCAAAAGCAAAACGCTTATTTAGGTATCGATAGTGGTTCAACAACTACTAAGATTACGCTAATTAGTGAGAATGATGAGCTACTTTTTACCTATTATGCACCCAATAATGGTCATTCAATCAAGGCATTAATTAAAGGGTTAACGGTACTTAAGGATGAGATTGAGGCATCTGGTAAAGAGATTGTAATTGTTCGTACTGGTGTTACTGGTTATGGTGAGGAGTTGTTGAAAGCAGCTTTTGCCATCGATGATGGTTTGGTTGAGACAATGGCTCATTTTGCCGCGGCTAAACATATCGATCCTAAGGTGAGTTTCATCATGGATATTGGCGGTCAGGATATGAAGGCCATTTTTATAGCCAATGGCGTGGTGAATCATATTGAGCTTAACGAAGCTTGTTCGTCAGGTTGTGGTTCATTTATTGAGACTTTTGCTAAATCCCTTAATTCCAATACTATCGATTTTGCTGATGCAGCGTGTAAATCCAATAATCCTTGTGATTTAGGAACGCGTTGTACGGTATTTATGAACTCTAAAGTGAAACAAGCACTACGTGAAAATGCGACTGTTGGCGATATTTCAGCTGGACTTGCTTTTTCGGTGATTAAAAATGCGATTCATAAAGTGCTTAAGCTTCATGATATGCGTAAGCTTGGCGATCATATTGTGGTTCAAGGTGGTACTTTTAAGAATCCTGCTGTGTTTCGTGCTTTAGAGCAATTAACTGGTGCTCAAATCGCTACGTCCAATATTCCTGAATTGATGGGGGCTTATGGTGCAGCGCTAGTTGCGAAAAATCATTATATAAATAATCAAACCCCTTCGCAGTTTATTGGCTTAGATAATCTACAGAAAGCTGAAGATAATAAAGCTAAACCTTCACGTTGTAAGGGGTGTGAGAATAATTGCGATATTATGATTTATCGCTTTGCTAATGGTCAACGTTATTATTCCGGTAATAAGTGTGAGCGATTTTTAAGCAATAATCAGCATCAAAATAAAAATGCATTTAATATGTTTGATTATAAGAATGCATTGTTATTCGATAGAGCTAATACGCATAATGTTGACGCTAAACTCCATATCGGAATCCCTCGTGTTTTAGGGCAATATGAAAATTTTCCATTCTGGCATACGTTGTTAACTAGAAGTGGAATAAATGTGACGCTTTCACCCTATTCGACATATGATCTTTATGAGAAAGGGGCAGGTACCGTGATGTCAGATAGTATCTGTTTTCCTGCCAAACTTGTTCATGGCCATATTTTGGAGTTGATCGAGCAGAAGGTTGATCGCATTTTTATGCCGATGGTGGTATTTGAGTCTGACCATTTTGATAATGCAATTAATAGTTATAACTGTCCGATTGTGAGTAGTTATGCTGAGGTAGTAAATAGCGCGATCAATCCAAAGACGAAATATAATGTGCCGTTGGATTATCCAGTAATTAATTTTAGTGATCAGAAGTTACTGAAAAAAGGATGTATCAATTATTTAATGTCGCTCGGTATTCCTAAAAACGTGGCGAGTCAGGCTTTTGCAGATGCACTAGTTGCTCAAGCTGAATATAAACAATCACTGAATAAAAAAGCTGTTGAGGTGTTGAATAATGCTAAAGAGACTGGTCGTTATGTGTTTATTTTAGCGGGTAGACCTTACCATAGCGATAGTTTAATTAATCATAAAACACCTGAGATTTTAAATGCGTTAGGTTGTGATGTCATAACCGAGGATTCCGTGTTGGGTGAAATCAGTCGATTATCGCCAGAGTTACAAATCTGTTCACAATGGAGTTATCCAAATCGATTGTATGCAGCAGCAAGTTTTGTTGCTGAGCAACCCAAAAATATTCAGTTTGTGCAACTTAACTCTTTTGGGTGTGGTCCTGATGCAATTGTTACCGATGAGTGTAAGGCGATTTTAGAATCCAAAGGTAAAACATGTACGATTATTCGTGTCGATGAGATCACCGCAACTGGCTCAGTACGTTTGCGTTTGCGTTCGATTATTGAATCAATCCGCATGAATCATCAACAACCATTAAAAATAGTTAAGCGTAAAAATACGACTATTTTTGCTAAGCAAGACAAACAGCGCCGTACTATATTGGCGCCATTTATTTCAGATTTTTATTCTCCATTGTTACCTCCAATTTTTGCTTTGTCTGGCTATAAGCTTGAAATCCTTCCAAAACCAGACAAAAGTTCGGTCGAGTGGGGACTTAAATATTGTAATAATGAGATTTGTTATCCAGCAACGATTATTGTTGGAGATATTATTAAAGCGCTAAATTCAGGTAAATATCAGCGTGATGAAGTGGCTATCGGTATTACCCAAACAGGAGGCCAGTGCAGGGCGAGTAGTTATCTTTCTTTAATTAAGAAAGCAATGATTAGTAATGGTTATGAAGATATTCCGATTGTGTCGCTAAGTACAGGTAATATTAATGAAATCGAACAACCAGGCTTTAAACTTAACTGGCTGAAAACATTACCAGCAACTTTTTTTGCTATGCTGTTTGCCGATTCGATTTCAAAGATGTTTTATTCGATTGCGCCTAGAGCAAAATATAAACAGCAAGCTAATCAGTTAAAAGAACTTTATATTAGAAAGTTACAGCAAATTATCAATCAACATAAAGGCAAAAAGGCGATCTTTTTGCTGTTAAAAGAAGCTGTCGATCATTTCAATCAAATCGAAATCTTAAATAAAGATTGCCCTCAAATTGGAATTGTTGGGGAGATTTACGTTAAATATAACGGTTTCGGAAATCAAAATAGCATAGATTGGCTAGTCGAACAGGGAATAGAACCGGTTATTCCGCCAATGATCGAGTTTTTTGCTCAGTCTTTTGTTAACTATGATAGTAATGTTGATAATTATATTATTAACAAGAGTTTTGTTGCTTATTTTGTTCACTTTTTTGAAAAAGTAGCGCAGAAGTACATTGATCAAACTAATCAGATTTTGTCGGGATTTAAATATTATCAACCATTCCACAATATTCGTGATATGGCGACAAAAGCGGAAGAAATTCTTAGTTTAGCTAATCAATATGGTGAAGGTTGGTTAATTCCAGCTGGTATTATGACTTTTGCTCAACACGGTATTAATAATGTGATTAGTCTTCAACCGTTTGGCTGTATTGCTAATCATGTTGTTTCAAAAGGGGTAGAGAAACGTATGCGTGACCTTAATCCAAAACTTAATTTGCTTTATTTGGATTTTGATGATGGCGCAGGTGAAGTTAATGTGCTTAACCGTTTGCATTTTATGGTGAGTTCATTAAAGTATACTCAATTACAACGTATTGTTTAATTATGTATTAAGGGACGAAAATGTTTTCTATTTATCAATTAAAATCGCGCTTTCAAGCATTGCTTCGTCCTTATGTGAAGTTGCTCTATGATTCACAAATAACTGCCAATCAGGTGACAATAGGTGCTTGTGTTGGGTCGATATTAGTTGCTATGTTTGTTGGTTATTTTGCAGATCATGTATGGTTATTTTTGTTAATACCATTATGGATGTTTATTCGGATGGCACTCAATGCGATTGATGGTATGCTAGCAAGAGAATATAACCAAAAATCAAATCTTGGTTCTTATTTAAACGAGATTTGTGATGTGGTTTCTGATTCTGTATTACTATTAATCTTTACTCAATTGAATCAGGTCAATAACAGTTTAGTTATTTTAGTCGTTTTGTTATCTTTTTTAACTGAGTTTGCTGGAGTACTCGGTGTGATGATTGGTAGCACACGACGTTATGATGGCCCCATGGGTAAAAGTGATCGGGCTTTTGTTTTTAGCCTAATAAGTTTAGGCATTTCTACCTATTTGTTACCACTTGATTGGCTTAATACTGTATTGTGGCTAATTATCTTTTTGTTATTAATTACGGTAGTTAATAGAGTTAGGAAGGGATTGCAAGAATCAACAAGTATCAAGGATTAGCTTATGCGTGAACAGCAGCAAAAAACATTTATTAGTCATGATGGTTGTCAATTATTCTATCGTTATTGGCCAGCTGTCGAGACTAATGATCAAATGACTTCAAAAGCAATTGTACTTTTTCATCGAGGTCATGAACACTCTGGACGAGTAGCCCATTTGGCTGATGAACTTGATTTACCTGACTTTCATATTTTTGCTTGGGATGCGAGAGGAAACGGTCAATCAGAAGGTGAGCGTGGTGATGCTCCCAATTTTGCCACGCTAATTAAAGATGCTGATTGTTTTATTAAGCATATCATTGAGGAATACTCTTTGAGTATGCAAGATATTGCCGTTATCGCCCAAAGTGTGGGAGCGGTAATTGCAAGCGCTTGGGTGCATGATTATGTGCCAAATATTCGCGCCTTGGTTTTAGGATCACCCGCATTTAGCGTTAAGTTATATGTACCATTAGCTGTGCCAGGACTTAAGTTACTGTATAATCTAAAAGGAAATTTTTTCGTAAATAGTTATGTCAAACCGAATTTATTAACGCATGATGTTAGTCGGGCTGAATCTTTTAATAAAGATTCATTAATTACTCGACCTATTTCAGTTAGATTATTGCTTGATCTTTATGCGGTATCAGATCGAATTGTTAAAGATGCCAACGCCATTACTGTTCCCACTCAATTACTCGTTTCTGGCTCTGATTTTGTGGTGCGTCGTAAACCGCAGAAAATTTTTTATGATAATTTGGGAACAAACCAAAAAGAGTTCCATATCTTACCAAAATTTTACCACGATACGTTTGGCGAGAAAGATCGTTACATGGCTATCGATAGGGCGAGGCGGTTTATACAAGGCTGTTTTGCAAATCAACCCAATGTTCCGGTATTAACAAATGCTGATCGAGTTGGTTATACTCGCATGGAAACCGATAAATTAGCATTACCGCCTTCTGGATGGATTAAGTCATGGTATTGGAAGTGTGTTCGAGCGACCTTAAAACATGCTGGTAAAATGTCGGATGGTATCAAGCTAGGCTTAGAAACAGGATTTGATTCGGGTAGTACACTAGATTATGTTTATCGAAATGAACCTTCTGGTTCCTCTAAACTCGGTCAATTTTTTGATTATCTCTATTTGCAATCTATTGGCTGGCGGGGTATTCGACAACGTAAAAACCATTTAGAGCAATTGTTAAAGCAAACTATTGAAAAGCTACAATCTGATGAAGTCAACATTGTTGATATAGCTGCAGGACATGGTCGCTACATTCTTGAAACGATTAATCAAATTGCCCATAAACCAAATTCGGTTTTATTACGTGATTATAGTGATATCAATATTCGTGATGGGCGTATACTCATAGAACAACAAGGTTTAAGTGATATTGTCCGTTTTGAAAAAGGTGATGCATTTAGTCGTAATGAACTGTCACAACTATCTCCAAAACCTAATTTAGCGGTGGTTTCAGGTTTATATGAATTGTTTGATGATAATCAGTTATTACGTGAATCTTTGTTAGGGTTGTCCGATGTGATTCCAGCAGGGGGATATTTAATTTATACCAATCAACCTTGGCATCCTCAACTTGAATTTATTGCTAGAGCTTTAACCTCTCATCGAGAAGGGAAAGCATGGATTATGCGACGACGGACTCAGCTTGAGATGGATCAGTTAGTTGAGGAAGCTGGATTTACTAAAGTTACCATGTTGGTAGATCAGTGGGGTATTTTTACCGTTTCGCTTGCACAACGAAATTCGAATTAATTATGTTAAAAGTATATAACCGACTTAACTTTTATAAGTGTATATGGTTAGTCGGTTTATCGGTGTTCTTTTTTACTAGTTACAATTTTGCTAACTGGTTTACGTCTCAACGTGAGGGGGTACCGAGTCTGTTTTTTAGTTGGGAGCGTAATATTCCACTTTGGCCATGGACGATTGTTCCTTATTGGTCTATCGATCTCATGTATGGTTTTGCCATTTTACTAACATCTTCATGGCAATCTCTTAAGACTCTTGGTTTACGGCTGTTAACGGCGCAAGTCATTTGTATTATTTGTTTTTTGCTTTTTCCACTGAAATTCTATTTTGATCGTCCGGCTTTGGACGGATTTTTTGGATTGATGTTTGATATTTTGATGGGATTTGATAAGCCATTTAATCAAGCTCCTTCATTACATATTACGTTATTAGTAATTTTATGGCAGTTTTACGCTAACTATTTTCGTGGATTGAGTCGTTATCTTTTACATATTTGGTGCTTGTTAATTGGACTTTCAGTTTTAACCACTTGGCAGCATCATTTTTTTGATATTCCAACTGGATTATGGGTTGGGTGTTTTTGTATTTGGTTATGGCCGGATAAGAGAGAAAAACAGATAAAACATCGATCGTCAAGCTATTGCTGGGCTTTGATTTATTTTGGCTTGAGCTTGTTATCACTGGCCGTTGTTGTCTATTATTCTGTATGGGCTCTATTATGGTTGGCAGGTGCTTTGTTATTGGTTGCTGCTAACTATTTGTTCTCATCAGACTTTCAAAAACAACAAAATGGCCATTTTAAGCTTCCCGTTATTTTGCTTTTTTTCCCATATTTTATCATTATGTGGCTAAATTCAAGGATATGGACAATCAGACATCAAACTGATGATTTGATCGTTGATGAAGTTTATTTAGGCCGCATTCCATCCAGTCAAAGCTTAAAGCAAAATCATTATAATTCCGTGGTAGATTTGTGCGCCGAGTTACCAATTGGGCATTTTAAAGGTGCATATACTCTTATTCCCGTTTTAGATATGACCCCACTTTCGCAGGAAGAGTGTCAACAAGCCGCGAAAACTATTGAACTTTATCATCAACAAGGTAAATTATTAGTTTGTTGTGCTTTAGGTTATTCTAGAAGTGCAACCGCTGTGATTGCGTGGTTATTATGGACGAAAAGAGCCAATAATCTACAAGAAGCAATAAATAAAGTAAAAGCCTGTCGGAATTCGATTGTTATATCTAACCAACAACAATTGATTTTATCCAATTGGTTTTCAACGATTAAAGAAGGGATAGGGAGATGTTAAGTTCGGACCCATTGCAAAATAGTATCAGCAAAACCGATTTGGAGATATTTTGTCATTATTTATCAATTAGCAGACAGATTGATATTTATTCTATGCTTTTATCAGTATTGGGTGCTTTTGTTGCTTTGATAAGTTTTGGGGAAGGGGCTTTAACCATTTTTTGTTTGATTATTTTTCTCCTTGGTTTAATAAGTAAATATTACGCTATAAGAGTCGCTTTTGATAAAAAGTTATTTGAATATTTAGCCAATCATTCAGACCATTTGCAAAATGAGTTGTTGGCGATGGATAAGGCGTTAATCAATTTAAAACTCATTAATGCTCCAACATTAAGGACAGTGGATGATCGCCAAAAGGGAGTTTTATCGCTGTTAAGATTCCAAATAATTTTATTTTTATTACAAAATTGTTTAATCGTTTTTGCTGTCATTAATGGTATTATCAATAATTAACGGATTTTTTTGTAACATTACACACAAGGAGAATTAAGATGTCCCATTATCAATATGATACATTTTTATTGTTTTTGGGCATCGGTTTGTTTTTGTTAGTGGCATCGATAATTGGTCAGCTTCTAAAATACCGCTTCAAATCCCCCAGTATTGATAATTTAAATGCTCGAATTAATGCATGGTGGGTGATGGTAGCCATTATTGGTGGAGCTTTTTGGTTAGGTCAATTGGCAGTGATATTTTTGTTTTTTATTGTTTCGGGCTTAGCTTTACGTGAATTTCTTATTTTAGCGCCGATTAACCGCTACGACTATTTTGCATTAATTTTTGCATTTGGTATCGCTTTACCTGTGCAATATATTTTGGTCGCTTATGCTTGGTATGGTCTATTCAGTATCTTTATTCCAGTTTATGTATTTTTGTTCCTGGCAATATTTGCTACGATTACAGGATCGACCCGAAATTTTTTAGAAAGAATAGCGGATGTACAATGGGGATTGATGATTACGGTTTATTGTATTTCATGTGTGCCAGCATTATTAGTGTTAGACATCGAAAATTATCAAGGTCGTAACCTGTTGTTAATCGCTTATCTGGTACTCGTCGTTCAGCTATCAGATGTATTGCAATACGTTTTTGGAAAATTATTTGGAAAACATAAAATTAGCCCAAATGTCTCACCTGCAAAAACGATAGAAGGGTTTGTTGGCGGTATTTTATCAGCCAGTTTTATTGGGGCATGTATGTTTTGGATCACGCCTTTTACTTTTCTGCAATCGGGTTTAATTTCGCTAATGATTACACTCTTGGGCTTTTTTGGGGGATTAGTGATGTCTGCCATCAAACGTGATCGGGGTGTAAAAGACTGGGGAAGGCTTATAGGTGGTCATGGAGGAATACTTGATCGCTTCGATTCAATCTGTTTTGCTGCTCCAATTTTTTTCCATGTGGTGAGATATTTCTGGGTAGAGTAATTTTAGTATTATTAATAAACAGCTATTAATAATCAGAATGTTATGAATAAATTTCAAAAATTAACGCTAAAAAAGAGCAAAAAAAATGAATTTATGATATAAATACAGGTATCGTATTAACGTTAGATATAAGTAAGGACATATAATATGCTAAAAGAGCAAATGGTAGTAAAAAATTCAACTGGTTTACATGCCCGCCCAGTAACGACACTTGTTAAATTAGCTGGTCGTTATAAATCATCAATTGAACTTGTTTATAACGATAAAGCTATTAAATTAAAAAGTATGATGGGTTTACTTGGTGCTGGCGTTAAAGGTGGTTCAACTGTTGAAATCATCTGTGATGGTGAAGATGAAAATGCAGCTATGGATGAAATCCGTGAATTATTTGCTACAGGTTTTGGTGAATAATTTTAAGCGATTTTAATCAAGTTTTATTACTTAAAAATGAAAATCCCGTCGACCTTGGTCGACGGGATTATTTTTAAAGGGCATGAACTAAATACTTTTAAGTAGACCTAATAGAATTATCTAATCTTTGATAATTGAATCCAATTCCGAATGATCAATTGATGGTAATGTTGTTGTAAAAAATCGAGTTAAATAAAGTAAATAACAGAATCCAAAAGCCAACCATATCAATCCAACCATCATTGCTGTCGATTCAAGGCTAGTCCATAGCCACAACGAAAGTAGTAAACCAATTGCAGGCATTAGTCCATATTTTAATAGCATCAACACTGTTTTCTTGGTTTCACCACCTAAGTAGCTTTTGATAACGCATAGGTTGACAAAGGTAAAAGCGACTAATGCACCAAAACTTATCATCGATATCACTAAGGTTAAATCAAGAACCAAAGAGAATAATGAAAAAATAGAAACAAAAATTATTGATAAGTAAGGTGTTCTAAAACGTGGATGAATTCTATAGAAGATTCGTTTAGGTAATACACCTTCACGTCCCATAGCATAAAAAATTCGAGACACACTAGTTTGTGCTGTCATTGTTGAGGCAAACACACCAGTTAAATATGCTGTTTGGAAGAAATTATATATAAAATCATTACCAAAATTGCCAAGAATATTGGTTAAATGACTTATACTGTCAACTCTGTGCATTACATCCAAACTCGCTGTATCTCTATTATCAACAAAATCAGTCCATTGCGGATACGCTAAATGCGCACAATAGGAAACAACTAGGAATATACAACCAGCAATAAGTACGGTGCCAATAATAGCTCTTGGTAAGGTTTTTTTCGCTTCATTTGATTCTTCAGCCAGTGTCGCTATTGCATCAAAACCTAAAAATGCAAGGCATAATATGGCGGCTCCGGAAAATAAACCACTAAAGTCATCTGGTGTAACTGATATTGGTTTGAGCATCGCTTCGGGTGTTAAATCAACATTTATTAACGTTATAATAATAAACAATACGATAAATAACGCTTGAAATAAATTTAAAGTGATATTGGCCCAATTGATTAACTTGATTCCAAGATAATTTAATATACTGACACCCATAATCGATACTAATACAAATACATAGGCTGGAATATTCTCAAAGTGCTCATGTAGATATATTCCTAAAACCAAATAATTTAATATTGGTAAAAATAGGTAATCAAGAATTTGTGCCCAACCAACTAAGAAACCAACTTTTCCACCAAAAGTTCGTTGTACATAGGTATACGCCGAACCAGCAATAGGGAGTTTATTTGCCATTCGGCAGTAACTCAATGCTGTGAAAAAGATCATGGCAAGGGTGATGATGTAGGCTATAGGTAAGTGTCCATTACTGACAACGGTAACTTCCCCATAAGTGGTAAAGATCCCTAAAGGAACCATATAAGCTAAACCAAATGCAATTAATGCAGGTGTGGTTAAAACTCGTTTCATTTTTATTGCGGACATGATTTATTTTTGCTCCTCTGTCCCAAAAAACAATAAAAAACTACTAAGTATAGTTTTGCCTTTTACCCGCTTGAAGCGGCAGGGAATTCTGCCACATTATCATAATTATGCAAGCTAATTTTTATTATATTGACATTTAATTTAGTAAATTCTGGATTTAACCATTTAATATGAATTATTTCTGAACAATTCTTAATAAAAATAGATTTTTTAGACTCAAAGAAAGTGATTTATATTTAGGTTAAGCTCTCTATTATGAATAAGAATAAAAATAGATTAAACCAAGGTTATTTGCCTATAAAAATAAATCGCATTTTTAATTTCTGAAGAAAGGGAAATATTAAGGATTTGATATAAAGTAATGAGAAAATATATTTATAGGAATATTATGGTTAAATACTTTTCTAATAATAGTGACATTTTTATGTGATCCAATAATTGGCGTGTTAACAATTTTTTCAACTCCACATACGCATAAGCCAGTTAAAAGTACATTGTTAAAAAGTAATAGAGAGTAAGCCTATTCTTTTCTTGTCAGTAGGCAAAATAAAAAAATTATTATATTTAAGGAAATTTAGGGAACTTATGAAAAACATCCCCCTTGTTGCATTAACTGCATTATTCTCGACGACGGTTTACGCTAATCATTGCGCTACCTATTATGAACAAAAAGATTTTGATAAAGCTTTTATTGCTTGTAATACTGAGGCTAAGCAGGGAGATAGGGAAGCTCAGTATAATTTAGCACTAATGTTTTACAACGGCGATGGCGTTGAAGAAAATATTGAAAAAGGACTATATTGGGAAACAAAAGCAGCGGAAGCTGGATTTGCTCAAGCGCAATTTGATTTAGCATATAATTATTACATAGGATGGGATATCGAAGTCAATAAAGAGAAAGCACTATATTGGTATACTAAAGCCGCTGAACAAGGGCATAGTGAAGCGCAATATAATTTAGGGGTTATGTATGGTAATGGGGAAGGCGTCGTACAAAATATTGAAAAAGAATTATATTGGTATACTAAAGCCGCTGAACAAGGTCTTAGTAATGCACAATTTAATTTAGGGGCTATGTATAACAGAGGATTCGGTGTCGAAGTCAATAAAGAAAAAGCCCTATATTGGTTTACTAAAGCCGCCAAACAAGGGTATGGTGACGCGCAATATAATTTAGGCCTTATGTATTACAAAGGGGAAGGTCTCGAAAGAAATATCGAAAAAACATTATATTGGTATACTAAAGCCGCTGAGCAAGGCGCTAGTTATGCGCAATTTAATTTAGCACGTTTGTATGAAGTCGGAGATGGTGTCGAGGTCAATAAAGAAAAAGCGCTATATTGGTATACCAAAGCCGCCAAACAAGGGGATGGTGACGCGCAATACAATTTAGCACGTATGTATGAAGTCGGAGATGGTGTCGAAAACAATAAAGAAAAAGTACGGAGTTGGTACACCCAAGCAGCGGAACAAGGTCATATTTTTGCGCAGTTAGAGTTAGCATATATCTATGACCAAGGAGATGGTGTTGAGGTCAATAAAGAAAAATCGCTAGATTGGTATACTAAAGCTACCAAACAAGGAAATGGTGATGAGCAATATAATTTAGCACGTATGTATGACCAAGGAGATCGTGTCCAAATCAATAAAGAAAAAGCACTATATTGGTACACCAAAGCGGCGGAACAAGGGGATATCTCTGCGCAATTAGAGTTAGCCTATTTGTATGACCAAGGAGTTGGTGTCGAAGTTAATAAAGAAAAAGTACTATATTGGTATTCTCAAGCTCAAGTTCTATCTCTAGCTCAAGAAGAGGAAGATGAGTTTATGGTAGATCAATATTATTTGGCAAGTATTTATGCTGAAGGTGATGGGGTCAAAGTTGATAAAAAGAAAGCATTATATTGGTACACAAAAGCAGCGGAACAAGGGTATAGTGAAGCGCAATATAATTTAGGACTTATGTATCACCACGGAGACGGAGTAAAAAAAGATATAGCGTTAGCAAAAAGGTATTTTAAGCAAGCTTGTTCGCTTGGTTTTGATAAAGGATGTGATGATTATAATTCCCTGAAATAAACACGATTAATTCATATTGAAAATATATATGCTAAAAATGTCTTATATATTAAGACAATTTTTTATACAGACTCAAAATGTCATTGATTCTGTTATCCCAATCTTTTTTGATATAGATTGATTTAACAGTGACTTTTTAATTAGGCCCAAGATATTTGGTTGATATGATAACATTTTATTAACTCCATATACCGATAAACGATTTAAAAGTACATTGTTAACGAGTAATAGATAGTAAGCGTATTTTGTTCTATTTTTGCCAGCAGACAAAAAAAATTATTATATTTAAGGAAATTAAGGAAAACTAATGAAAAAAGTACAATTTGTTGTATTAACAACATTATTATCGACGACGGCTTACGCTAATAATTGCGCGACCTATTATGAACAAAACAATTTTGATCAAGCGTTTATTGCTTGTAACACTGAGGCTGATCAAGGAGATAGGGAAGCTCAGTATAATTTAGCACTTATATATGACGAACGTATAGGTGCCGACAATAAAGAAAAAGCACTCTATTGGTACGCAGAAGCAGGGGAACAAGGCCATGTTAAGGCGCAATATGATTTAGCACAAACGTATAACAATGGGTATGGTGTCGGCATTGATAAAGATAAAGCACTCTATTGGTTCACAAAAGCAGCGGAACAAGGATTTCTTGAGGCGCAATATCAGTTAGCACTTATGTATGTTGACGATAACGGTATTGAAGTCAATAAAGAAAAATCGCTATATTGGCTCACTCAAGCAGCAGAACATGGGTTTGATAAGGCGGAAAATGATTTAGCGCTTCTTTATTATAGAGGTGACGGTGTCGAAGTCAATAAAGAAAAAGCCCTATATTGGTTTACTAAAGCAATGGAACAGGGGCTTAGTGAGGCGCAATATCATTTAGCACGTATGTATGAAATAGGAGATGGTGTCGAAGTCGATAAAGAAAAAGCCCTCTATTTGTACACTCAAGCAGCGGAACTGGGGTATGAATTTGCGCAATTTGAGTTAGCATATATGTATGACCAAGGTAAGGGTGTCGAAATCAATAAAGAAAAAGCAGCATATTGGTACTCTAAAGTTGAAGAAGTGGAAGAAGGACTTGCTGATGGAGAATATGAGTTAGCTCTTATGTATGACCAAGGTATAGATGGCGAAATCAATAAAGAAAAAGCACTATATTGGTATACCAAATTAGCGGAAGGAAAGTATATTTCTGCGCAATTAGAGTTAGCATATAGGTATGACCAAGGTGAGGGTATCGAAGTCAATAAAGAAAAAGCACGATATTGGTACTCCCGAGCTAAAGCTCAAGGAGAAAGACAAGAATATGGGGTTGTTGAAGCGCAATCTGATTTGGCACATATGTATGCCGAAGGCAATAGGGTCAAACCTAATAAAAGTAAAGCATTATATTGGTACACAAAAGCAGCTGAAGAAGGGGATATTTCTGCGCAATTAGAGTTAGCATATATGTATGACCAAGGAGATGGTGTCGAAGTCAATCAGGAAAAAGCGTCATATTGGTTTTCTCAAGCTCAAGGAGAGGAAGAAGGGTTTGTTGGGGCGCAATATTCTTTGGCAAGTATATATGCTGAAGGTGATGGGGTCAAAGTTGATAAAAGGAAAGCATTATATTGGTACACAAAAGTCGCTGAACTATGGGATGGTGATGCGCAAGAAGAGCATACAGCTGCGCAATATGAGTTAGCACGTATGTATGACCAAGGTGACGGTATCGAATCCGATAAAGAAAAAGCACTATATTGGTATAAAAAAGCAGCAGATAATGGTAACACTCAAGCAATACATCAGTTAGGCGTTATGTATTATAAAGGTGATGGTATTGAAAAAAATAGCGAGTTAGCTAAAAAGTATTTTGAACAAGCTTGTGAGCTAAAATTTAAAGA
This sequence comes from Gilliamella sp. wkB195, assembly GCF_001690445.1. Taxonomy (NCBI): domain Bacteria; kingdom Pseudomonadati; phylum Pseudomonadota; class Gammaproteobacteria; order Orbales; family Orbaceae; genus Gilliamella; species Gilliamella sp. wkB195. The sequence continues at coordinate 74,595 of NZ_LZGP01000035.1, read as the reverse complement.
AAGTTGCGATATCCTTCACAAAGGAATCAAATAAACATTATTCATAAGTCATGCAAATTAGAAACATGTTAAAAGAACTGCCTCACATATTAAAGCAGTTCTTTTTTTATATAGACTCAAAATGTTATTTCTTCTGTTAACACAATCACTTTTTTGATATAAATTAGCTTAACAGTGACTTTTTAAAACGGCTAAAGATATTTGGTTGGCGTGTTAACCATTTTATCAACTCCATATCCCATAAGTCATTTAAAAGTACATTGTTAACGAGTAATAGATAGTAAGCGTATTTTTGTTCTATTTTTGCCAGCAGACAAAATAAAAAAATTATTATATTTAAGGAAATTAAGGAAAACTAATGAAGAAAGTACAATTTGTTGTATTAACAGCATTATTATCGACGACAGCTTACGCTAATAATTGCGCTACCTATTTCGAACAAAAAGCTTTTGATAAAGCTTTTATTGCTTGTAACACTGAGGCTGAGCAGGGAGATAAAGATGCTCAGTTTAATTTAGCATTTATGTATTACAACGGCGACGGCATCGAAAAAAATACAGAAAAAGCACTAAATTGGCTTACTCAGGCAGCGGAACAAGGGGTTTCTGTTGCGCAATATGGTTTATCACGCATGTATGAAGAAGGTGAGGGAGTCGAAGTCGATAAAGAACAAGCACTCTATTGGCTCACTCAAGCAGCGGAAGCCGGATCTGTTCAAGCGCAATATGATTTATCCAATAGGTTTGAACGTGAAAAATGGCTCACTAAAGCAGCAGAGCAAGGATTTGTTGTTGCGCAATATGATTTAGGGCAACATGGTAATAAAGAAAAATCGCTATATTGGTATACTAAAGCTGAGCAACAGGGGCTTATTTCTGCACAAATTGGATTAGCAAACATTTATAACTATGGGCTCGGTGTCGAAGTCAATCAAGAAAAAGCGGTGTATTGGTATACAAAAGCTGCGGAACGAGGGGATGGTAGGGCGCAATTCGAGTTAGCAAAGAGATATGATAAAGGAGACAGTGTTGAGGTCAATAAAGAGAAAGCAGTATATTGGTACACGAAAGCAGTAAAAAAAGGATTTGTTGAGGCGCAGTATTATTTAGCAGTTTTGAATAATGAAAGTGACGATGTTATAGCAGAACTACGTAAGAGGTTACCTAGAAAAAGCGATGTACCAGAATATGGAATTGCTGAAGCGCAATATGATTTAGCAGAAATGTATGACAAAGGTGACGGTCTCGAAGTTAATAAAGATAAAACGGTATATTGGCTCAGTAACGCAATGAAAAAAGAGCTTAGTCAAACACAATATCGTTTAGCACATATGTATGACAAAGGATACGAGATCGAAGTCGATAAAGAAAAAGCACTATTTTGGTATAAAAAATCTGTAGATAATGGTAACACTGAAGCAATGCATGATTTGGGCGTTATGTATTATAAAGGTGATGGTATTGAAAAAAATAGCGAGTTAGCTAAAAAGTATTTTGAACAAGCTTGTGATTTAAAATTTAAAGAAAGTTGCGATATCCTTCACAAAGGAATCAAATAAACATTATTCATAAGTCATGCAAATTAGAAACATGTTAAAAGAACTGCCTCATATATTAAGGCAGTTCTTTTTTTATATAGACTCAAAATGTTATTTATTCTGTTAACACAATCACTTTTTTGATATAAATTAGCTTAACAGTGACATTTTAATACGGCTCAAGATATTGGGTTGGCGTGTTAGTCATTTTATCAACTGCATATACCGATAAGCGATTTAAAAGTACATTGTTAACAAGTAATAGATAGTAAGCGTATTTTTGTTCTTTTCTTGCCAGCAGGCAAAATAAAAAAAATTATTATATTTTAGGAATTTAAGGAAAACTAATGAAAAAAGTACTATTTGTTGTATTAACAGCATTATTATCGACGACAGCTTACGCTAATAATTGCGTTACCTATTTTGAACAAAAAGCTTTTGATAAAGCTTTTATTGCTTGTAACACTGAGGCTGAGCAGGGAGATAAAGATGCTCAGTTTAATTTAGCATTTATGTATTACAACGGTTACGGTGTCGAAGAAAATACTGAAAAAGCACTATATTGGCTTACTCAGGCAGCGGAACAAGGGGTTTCTATTGCGCAATATGGTTTATCACGCATGTATGAAGAAGGTGAGGGAGTCGAGGAAAACAAAGAAAAAGCACTCTATTGGCTCACTCAAGCAGCGGAAGCCGGATCTGTTCAAGCACAATATGATTTATCCAGAAGGTTTGAACGTGAAAAATGGCTCACTAAAGCAGCAGAGCAAGGATTTATTGTTGCTCAATATGAATTAGGGCGGTCGTTCGATTTCGATAAAAATAGAAAAAAAGTGCTCTATTGGTACACTAAAGCTACTAAACAAGGGTTTGTTTATGCGGAGCACAGTGGTTTAACCTGGATGCTTGATCATGAAGGAAATAAAGAAAAAGCGCTATATTGGTATATGTTGTATTAACAGCATTATTATCGACCACGGCTTACGCTAATAATTGCGCTACCTATTTCGAACAAAAAGCTTTTGATAAAGCTTTTATTGCTTGTAACACTGAGGCTGAGCAGGGAGATAAAGATGCTCAGTTTAATTTAGCATTTATGTATTAGAACGGCGACGGCGTCGAAGAAAATACTGAAAAAACGCTATATTGGCTTACTCAGGCAGCGGAACAAGGGGGTTCTATTGCGCAATATGGTTTATCACGCATGTATGACGAAGGTGAGGGCGTCAAAGTTGATAAAAAAAAGCATTATATTGGTACACAAAAGCAGCAGATAATGGTGACACTCAAGCAATGCATAATTTAGGTGTTATGTATTATAAAGGTGATAGAATTGAAAAAAATAGTGATTTAGCTAAAAAGTATTTTGAACAAGCTTGTGAGCTAAAATTTAAAGAAAGTTGCTATATCCTTCATAAAGGAATGAAATAAACATTATTTCTATATAAGGAGATATATGGTGTTGATATCTCGCCAGTGCTGATTTTTAAACTGACGGAATGAGTAAAGCAGCTCGTGTTAGAATGGTAATGCATAATCCTTTTAAAGTTTCAACGCTTCTGCTTATCTAATCGGTTCCGATATTACGACAGTAATACCGGAACCAATATAAGCCAAGATCCCATAAAACTAAAAGGAAGATAACCAAAGTTCATGCTTATACGCATGATTATAATACTCTCGTTAATCCCTTCGGGGACGGTCTTTTAATATCTAGAAAAGCTATGGATATATTAATTAGGATGGGTATTGGTGAGTTGAAAAAGATAATAAAGAAAGTTCGGTTGGAGCATCTAAAAGCGTTGGTTTCAAAGAAACTATCTTCATAGCACCAGAAGATTTAAATTTAAAAATAGAGGGATAGGCATAATGGAAAAATTTTTCTTTTAATTCAAGTTTTGTTTTTCTCGTTCGTTAGTCCCAAAGGAACAAGTTTTGATGTAGATGATATGCAAATGTCTAATTTTAAAAATGTATGTTGATAATTATGATGTGGTAAATGCAACAAAAGGATATAATTTGCTCAAAAGACAATGTGCAAGTTCTATGTATAATGCATCTCAAGCAGCAGGTATAATGAAATGAGAATCTTTAAGGTAATTTCAGTTATAACTTTTTTAATAATATCTTTGTTATTTACGTGCTCATTTACTAGCCCTAAGTTTTATATAAAATCCTATAAATATGATAAAATTGAAGATGAGGATTCTTTAACATTAAAAATTTTTGCTAAAGTTGATGAAAAAGAGTATGGTTATATTCATATCTCAAAACAATATGTAACTTTCAGATATTATTATAATTTATCTAATTTTAATAAAGGTGCTACATCGGTAGAAAATATTATTTTTGATTATAAGGATAATCATTTTCTCGTCATAAATAAAAGTAATAATAAATTAATCTTAAACATTGAATGCGATAAAGATATATATATCAAAGCAAATAACTATTTAATAGAAAAGAAGAAACAAATTAAAGATGAGGGTTCTAGATCCAGTAAAGATATTTTTTTAGGACGTTAACCATAAATAAATACTGAAAACTAGAAATAAACCAGTCAACTTTTCAGGCTTATTTTTCAAGAAGAGTAACTCAAAGTAGAGGTTAAATAGCGCCGCCTACAAATTCATAATACCTTTCTAAGAAAAATTTTTATTAGAATATAATAATGGACAACAGTTCATTTATTGCTAACTAAGTGTTATGCATTACTTAAATGATTAAAAAATAGCTTTTGTAATTTTTTACGGTTTATTTTTCCAATACTTGTCATAGGTAGTTCGTCGATAAAAATGATTTTTTTTGGCATCTGATAACGGGCTATTTTTGATTTAAGCCAGTCCTGTATTTTAGTTTCGGATTGTTCGGTATTAGGATTTAAAACAATAAAGGCGACCAATCTTTGCCCGAATTCTTCATCCGGCACACTTATCACTGTTACATCATTAATTTCCGGATGAGTTGATAAGCAGTGTTCAAGTTCATATGGATAAACATTTTCACCACCTGAAACAATCATATCATCAACTCGACCTGCTAAAAAGTAATAACCGTCAGCATCTTGATAGACTAAATCTCCTGTTGAAACCCAATGGTTGCCTACAGTTGACCAAGCACATTTAATAAACAGCTCATGGTGTTTTTGTGATTCATTGTTTTGCTTCTGTAATTTTGTTGATAATCCTCTCAGCGGTTTACCAATGGTTTCTGGCTTGATAGAGAGAGCATCGGGCGAGGCAATCATGCAAACGCCTGCTTCTGATGTACCATACAAATTGAATAATATCTTTCCAAGTGTAGCAATGACTTGATCAACTAATATTGCTGTAATTGGCGCGCCTCCGGTAATAATACATTTTAAACTAGTGAGTTGATGTTTAGAGCATTTCAGCATCCTATTTAACATTAAAGGAACAAGTGTGACCACCTCTATTTGGTTACTAGCAATTAACCTGCATGCTTTTTGACTATCAAATTTTTTTGTTAAAAACATTGTCGCACCTAATAACACAGCTATACATAAACTTGCCATACCAAACCCATGATAAATAGGCGTTGCAATATAGATTTTTTGATAACGGAAAAGATTTAGTTTCACCAGTAGTTGACAAAATGGACTAATAAAATTTTGTGCCTTACTGTTGCGTTCTGCTAATTTAAAACGCCCTGTTGTACCACTCGTTAAAACTATAATTTTTGAGAAGTGGGTCGTTTTAATTTTTACATCAATTGTTGAAGTTGAAGCTAATAGAGAGTGAATTGACATAAGGCTTTCATGATAAATGGGTAAGCTTTTTACATTTGATAAACACTCTATTTCTGGATCATGAATTATCCAGTCAAAACCGACATTTTCGTGAATGGACTTAAGTTGATTTGTCGACAGTTCAGTATTAATAAGATAAACATCAACGCCTAATCTTGTCATTGCAAATAAAGTGTGAACTAAGAGTAGGTGGTTGTGCGCTATAATAGCGACTTTTTGATGATGCTTTATTTTAAAATTAATCGCTAATTGTTTGGCAAGGTGCTGAGATTGATTAAAAAGAGTGCGATAATCAGTGCCAGTACCATTCTCATCGATTGCAATTTGGTTAGGAGAAAGCTTTTGACGAACATAAAGCAACGCCATTAAATTGATACCAACAATATGAACGCTATTTAATAAGTGCCAAATGCCTAGTAAAGTTAATAATTTCTTTTTATATAGCGCTTTAATAAGTTTTATCATAGCGTTTTCTTCAAAAAATAACGGTTCAATTTAACCCAAATATTATTAAAAAATAATGAGGCAAGTTGAACTATAATGGTCCACCATGGTTTATATTGATGTTTTTTTGTTTGTAATAAACGACAGATTATGGCTGCAGCTTTATCAGCTTGTAAGGCAGGAAATCTCTTATAAATCTTAGTAGGTTCAATCATTCGTGTTTTAACAAGAGGTAAATAAGCTGTTGAAACATTGATTTTCTGATTTTCCAATTCTGGCCTTGCACAGCTTAACCATTGGTCAAAGGCCGTTTTTGAGGCTTGATAAGCAGCCCAATTAGCCGTTGGGGCTAAAAGTACGTTTATGGCAGAAACATTAATAATTTGCCCTTGATTACGCTGTAATTGGGGAATTAACGCCAAGCAGAGTTTGACCGGTGCATAATAATTTAACTTCATCGTTCTATCAAAATCATGCATACGTGATAATGATTGCAGTATTGACCGACAAATTGATTTGCCAGCATTATTGATTAAGATATCAACAGAGTATCGCTGTAAATTAGTAATTAAATTATCCAATTGTTCCGATTCGCGCAAATCAACCGAAAATATATCAATCTTAGCTTTTTTGTGAGCTAATGACTGCTGTATATTTATTAATTTATCATGTGTTCTAGCGACTAAAATAAGATGACATTGAATATTGGCTAAAAGATTAACCAGACTTTCACCAATTCCATAGCTAGCGCCGGTAATGACAATCACTTTATTTTCTAATTGGCATTTTAATTTTGAATAATTAGGCTTAACGATTGGAAAGAGTACACAATTAAGAAGATTTGAGGAGTTGAACATTTTTGTACTGCCGGTAAACAATTGCGCATAGTATAAGGTAAACATTCAATCAGTCAACAAGTTAATGTTTTTTAAAATAAGTTGATTTTAAAGTTTATATCTAAATAAAAAACAGACCTTCCTTAAGAAACTTGAAATTATTGTATTAATTTCTAACTGTCAGTATTTCAAGCAAGTTATTTATTAGATTGCTTTTCCCCTATTAAAAATTTTGCTGCATCAGAGTTGAATGTAAAGCTTAATAAACTTGAAGATTATTCTTTTAAACGTTCAAGTATTATTATCTGCTGAAAACAAATGATTGCTTAAACCCTTGATGATGCTTTAAATTGTAATAATATTACTCCATATTTCACTGATTTATAAATCTTTGCTTATGCAATTCGAGTGCAAGCTTTACTTTACAATGCAGCACAAATTTTAAAAGCCAGCATGTTATCTTAATATTTGATAATTGGTTAAGTACATGTGAGATTTTTAGAATGTTATTCTCAACATCTAGAATTTTTACTTCTTTTATAACGCAATAATTGGTTGCTGCTCAGCAGTTAACTTTACCAACTAGTTTTATTCAGTGTAAGAATTTGCTATTGAAGTTAATGATTATTTTAATCATTAATAAATTCTAAATATTTCATATTTGTGATCTAGATCAAATTATTTAATCAAAAAATTAAGTGTCAATAAAAAATGAACGTTATATATTTGTTTTGTATATCTTTATTTTACTAAAATTTTATACTAAATAATTATCAAGAGGACTTATTTATGGCTTTAATTCCGGTTATTCCCGTCGAACTAACTGATAATCTTGCTCAAGATAAATCATTAGTGATCAAATTAATGGCAGAAAACAGTAACGAGTATTTAAACAATGTCACACAATTTTTCCAAGATCTTATGAATCATGAAAAAGAAATGGATACAGATGTACTAACAGATATTGCTTTGCCTCATGCTAAAAGTGGTGCAGTGAAAACACCATTTATTGTGGTAGGTAAGTATAATCCAGGAATAATTTGGAATAATGAAAATAAAGTTAAGTTAGTAGTAATGATTGGCGCTCCAGAAAATGCGGATAAAGAGCATTTGACAATAATTGCTAAATTGGCATCTAATTTGGCTGATGATGATTTTATTGAAGAACTGTTAAATAGTGATATTCAAACTGTAGCAAAATTAATTCGAGGTTTATATGAGTAAAGAATCGCTAAAAAATAAAAAAATTGTGGCCATATGTGCCTGTACAGCGGGTATGGCTCATACTTATATTGCTAAACAAAAAATTGAAAATGAAGCTAAAAAACGAGGATGGGATTGTAAGGTCGAAACACAAGGCGCAGCAGGGATTGATAATGTATTAACAGAACAAGATTTAAAAAGTGCTGATGTAATTTTGTTAGCAACAGATATTTCTATTGATAATGCTGAAAGGTTAGAACCTTTCAAAAATGTGATTAAGGTGAGCACCGGTGAAGCGGTTAAAAACACGGTTAATATTTTTAACAATGCTGAAGCACTATCATCTAAAAAAGAAGTTAAGGAGAGTATTGGAAAAGAAATATTTAGGTCATTAAATACTGGTATCAGTAAATTTTTACCAGTTATTATTGCTTCAGGTATTCTTTTTTCAATAGTGTTAATGACTGGTCATGTAACTGGTGACACTATTTTACCAAGTAATCAATTCTTTGCCGATTTACAGCAAGTTGCGTTTTATGGCTTTGCAATGATGGTACCTGTGCTTGCGGCATATATGGCTTATTCGATTGGTGGAAATGCCGCTTTAGCTCCAGCATTTATTATGGGATATGTAGTAAATAATCCAATTGGTGCTAATCATGTAAGTACAGGCTTTATTGGTGCTATGATTTTCGGTGTTTTAATTGGTTATTTTGTAAAATGGTTTAAAACAGTTAAAGTCCATCCAGTTATTGCCTCTGTTATGCCTGTTATGATTATTCCAACTGTGACCTTATTAGTTATGGCTCCTATTTATATTTATGGCTTGTCATATCCGCTAGATTGGTTTGTAAAAGCGATGGTCGAAACTTTAAAAGGCATGTCTGAAGTTAACGCGGCATTTTTAGGTATAGGAATTGGTGTTCTTGCAGCGCTAGATATGGGCGGACCATGTAGTAAAGCAGCTACAGCTTTTACATTAGCAGCTATGGCAGAAGGTGTTTACGGTCCTAATGGTGTATTTCGTATGTGCTGTGCAATTCCTCCTTTAGGATTGGCTATTTCTTCTTTGATTGTGTCTCGCTCTAAATATACTAAGGAAGAAAAAGAGTTTGGTATTACTGCGTTCTTTTTATCCCTAGCTGGTATTACAGAAGGGGCGATTCCATTTGCGGCTAAAGATCCAAAACGCGTTATTATTGCGATCGTTGTTGGTACAGCGGTTGCGGGAATGCTAGGCATGATTAATGGTATTGATTCATTAGTTGCATTTGGTGGTTTAGTTGCGTTAGGTGGTGTAACCAAAGGTGCATTATGGTATGTCATTGATATGTTTATCGGAGCATTTATTATTGCTGCGATTTTACATTTTTCTCGAAAACCAGCAGTGGAAGGCGATGTTATTGTTGATGCTGATTAATCATTGAAAAATTACCCCGACTAATAGGCGGGGTAATAAATTTTTTAACGATTATTAGGCGTGTTGATAAACTGTTTTCCCTCCAACAATCGTCGTTAATACTTTGACATTTTGAATATCCGTTGCTGGAATGGTAAATGGATTACGATCTAAAATAATTAAATCTGCAAATTTTCCTTTTTCTATAGAGCCTATATAATCATCTTGTTTTAACACATAAGCGGCGCCAATTGTTGCACAGCGTAGGACTTCGGTTGCTGTTAAATTGCGGTCACTATTTAAACGAGGGTGCTGTGCGTCAATTTGTCTGGTCATAGCGATTTGGAAATCATACCATTCATTAAGTGGATCAATTGGCCAATCGCTACCAAACGCACAGGTGACTCCAGCATCTATATACTGACCGTGGGCTTCTAAACCATTATAGCGTTCGGCACCAAATAAGGTTTCGTATTGTTCTACCATTGCTGAGCTACAGCCTGCCCATTGGAATGAAAATACTACACTGGTTTTCAATTGTTTATAACGAGCAAATTGATGCATTGCACTGAGTTCATTATGTGCAGTGCTAGGACGAATATCTGCATCTGGTAGTGTTTTTCGCATTTTTTCAATCGCGTTAAGAACAACTTCAATTGCTCCTTCGCCAACAGTATGCATGTGAGGATGAAATCCAGCTTTAGATGATTCGAGTATTAATGCATCTAACATCTCTGTTGAATAATATAGATCACCGAGGCGATCTTTTTCATTTTCTAATTGATAAGGTTTTAGTAAGCGAGCTGTCATTAATGGTGCTTGCATCACTCCATCGACAAATAATTTGGTATGCGATACTTTTATACCTGGTTTAGGTTGCCAGTTTTTATCATCATAACGCTTAGCAAATTGTTTAACGCGATCAATAACAGCAGGAATATCTTCAATAGAACCGACATCATCAGGTGGTAATTCACGTGCACCAAATAAACGTATTGAGAGCTGATCTTGTTGTTGTAATTTTAGAAATGCATCGGCTTGTGTTTCAGTGATGCGTGCATCCATAACTGACGTTACACCTTGCTTATTTAATTCAGTTTGTGATAATTTAGCTATGTTTACTGCTTGTTCATCGGTAATTTTAGAGATGCTGTCAAATGCGCGCATAGCAGGGGCATCTTCTAATATACCGTTTAATTCGCCATCTTCAGTGCGTCCAATTTTTCCATCAGAAGGCTCTGGCGTATTACGATCAAGTCCAAATTTTTCTAAAGCAATACTATTTGCAACAAGCGTATGACAATCATTTGAAAACAGAATTACAGGGCGCGTGGTATTAAGTTTATCAAGATCAAAGCGGGTAATGTCGGTTCCGATTGGTAACACTTCTTGGCGCAACCAGCCACGAACTTGTAACCAGTTTTTACTATTGTCTGCGGAATCATTATCTAAATATTCTTGAATAATGGCTAAGGTAGTATCAACAGTTAAACTTTGATAATTTAAATTACATGATGATAATTGCATACCGCCCCAAAAGGTATGTAGATGAGCATCAATTATGCCAGGCATCATTGTTTTACCTAGTAGATCATGAATTATTGTACAATTATCAACATATTGGGAGTTATTTATCTCTTGTGTGGTACCAGTTGCAATAATATAGCCATTTTTAATTGCAAGCGCTTCACAAACGGTATCATGCTCGTCTGCAGTGTAAATGTAACCATTAATATAAATAACATCGGCTTTTGCCATTATTTGTAATTCCTTAAGTAGAAGTTCAAAATGATAGGCGAACGATAGCAGATTTATAAAAAATTTGTCAAATGCAATAATTTTCTTTATTGTGTGTCAAGATTATGCTACAACTAACATATTTAGTTACAGCGTCACAAGGTGAGCTCATGAAATATCAACAATTAGAAAACCTTGAATGCGGTTGGAAGTGGCACTATTTAGTAAAAAGACATTTAGAAGGGGAGCCTATCACTCGTTATGTTGAAAAGAGTGCAGCTCAACAAGCCGTAAATGAACTATTGTTATTAGAACATAAACCGACAGCCGTCGTTGATTGGATTAAGCAGCATTTAAATCCCGATTTAGATAACCGCATGAAGCAAACCATTCGGGCGCGACGAAAACGACATTTTAATGCCGAGCAGCAAAATACACGTAAAAAGTCTATTGATTTAGAATTTCTAGTCTGGCAAAGATTAGCTAATTTAGCTAAACGCCGGGGATGTACGTTGTCACAAACAATTACACAATTAATTGAAGATGCAGAGCAAAAAGAGCAGTATGCAAGTAAAGTGTCGACAATTAAAGATGATTTACTGTCATTACTTGATGTTAATTTAGACAGTAAATAACTTAAACTACAGGATAAATAGGTTTAATTATGGGAAAATCCCTTGTTATTGTGGAATCACCAGCAAAAGCAAAAACAATTAATAAATATCTTGGCAAAGATTTCGTGGTTAAATCAAGCGTGGGGCATATTCGAGATCTTCCAGTTAGTGGTAGTAGCCACCGCAATGAAAAAACCAGTAAAGATAAAGCCGAGAAGAAAGTAAAACGATCTGAAAAGCAGATCTTAGTCGATCGTATGAGTGTCGATCCTTATAATGGTTGGAAGGCTCATTATGAAATTTTACCCGGTAAAGAGCGGGTAGTTGATGAGCTTAAAAAGTTAGCCAAAGATGCTGATATGATTTATCTCGCAACCGACTTGGATAGAGAAGGGGAAGCCATCGCGTGGCATCTAAAAGATGTTATTGGTGGTGATGATGATAAATATCGACGTGTTGTATTTAATGAAATCACTAAAACTGCGATTCAAAATGCGTTTAAGCATCCTGCTATGCTTGATATGGATCGTGTTAATGCTCAGCAGGCACGCCGATTTATGGACCGCGTAGTTGGTTTTATGGTGTCGCCATTACTTTGGAAAAAAGTAGCAAGAGGTTTGTCAGCTGGTCGAGTCCAATCCGTTGCGGTACGATTAGTTGTTGAACGTGAACGTGAAATCCATGCCTTTATTCCTGAAGAATATTGGGAGCTCTATGCTGACTTAAAAACAGCTAATCAAGAAAAACTAACTATGCAAGTTACGCATTATAAAGATGATGCGTTTGAACCGAAAGATCGGGTTGCTATTGATATTGCTTTAGCAGAGCTAAATAATAAACAATATCAAGTAACCAATATTGAAGAAAAGCCAACTAAAAGTAATCCAACTGCGCCATTTATTACGTCGACTTTACAACAAGCTGCAAGTACTCGCCTTGGCTTCGGGGTGAAAAAGACAATGATGTTAGCACAGCGTTTATACGAGGCAGGTTATATTACTTATATGCGTACCGACTCTACAAATTTGAGTCAAGACGCATTAACGATGGTCCGAGATTATATTGGTGAAAATTATGGTGATAAATATCTACCAAAATCACCGAATGTTTATACGAGTAAGAAAAACTCACAAGAAGCGCACGAAGCTATTCGTCCTTCTGATGTTAATATACAAGCTACAAGTCTGAGTGATGTTGAAGTTGATGCTGTTAAGTTGTATCAACTAATTTGGCGTCAATTTGTTGCTTGTCAAATGACATCAGCTGAATATAACTCAATTACTGTTACTGTTAAAGCTGGGGATTTTACTTTAAAAGCAAAAGGTCGTACTTTACGTTTTGATGGTTGGACAAAAGTACAATCTCAGTTGAGTAAAAACAATGAAGATAAAATGTTACCCGCTGTATCTGTCAAAGATATTTTAGAGTTACTTAGCTTAAATCCAGATCAACATTTTACTAAACCACCTGCTCGTTACAATGAAGCTTCTTTAGTAAAAGAGTTGGAAAAACGAGAAATTGGTCGTCCTTCTACTTATGCAACGATCATTTCAACTATTCAAGATCGTGGATATGTACGATTAGATAATCGTCGTTTTTACGCAGAAAAAATTGGTGAAATTGTTACCGATAGATTAAGTGAAAATTTTAATGATCTTATGAGTTATGATTTTACCGCTCGTATGGAACATGCACTTGATGAGATCGCTAATAAAAAACAAGAATGGCGCGAAGTTTTAGATCAATTTTTTGAAGATTTTAGCCAGCATCTTGAAATCGCTGAACAAGATCCAGATCATGGTGGAATGCAATTAAATCCTTTAGTCTTAACTCCAGAAATAAAATGTCCTAATTGTGGTCGTGAAATGGGGATTAAAACTGCAGGAACTGGCGTGTTTTTAGCTTGTTCTGGTTATGCATTACCGCCAAAAGAGCGTTGTAAGCAGACAATTAACTTAATTCCAGAACATGAAACCTTAAACATTTTGGAAGAAGCTGAAACAGCTGAAACCAACGCCTTAAGAGCACTTAAGCGTTGCCCTAAATGTCATACCGCTATGGATAGCTATCTGCTTGATAATGAGCGTAAGCTGCATATTTGTGGTAATAATCCTATTTGTGATGGTTCTTTGGTTGAAAAGGGTACATTTAAAGTAAAAAGTTATGATGGGCCCATTATCGAATGTGAAAAATGTGGATCAGAAATGCACCTTAAATCAGGTCGTTTTGGACTCTATATGGGCTGTACTAATCAAGATTGTAAAAATACACGTAAAATCTTGAAAAATGGTGATGTGGCTCCTCCTAAAGAAGATCCAGTTGATTTGCCTGAATTACAATGTACTAAATCAGATGCACATTTTGTCCTTAGAGATGGTGCATCAGGTATATTTTTAGCAGCGCATAATTTCCCAAAATCACGGGAAACTCGTGCACCATTAGTTGAAGAGTTACAACGCTTTAAATATCGTTTACCAGAAAAATTTATTTATTTAACTGAAGCACCAAGCCATGATCCAAATGGTAATCCAAGTATTGTTCGTTATAGCCGAAAGAATAAAGAACAGTATGTTACTTCTGAAGTTAACGGCAAATCTACTGGTTGGGTCATGCAATATGTTCATGGTAAATGGGTTAATAGTAAAAAATAGGTAATAACACTTAATCATTTTATAAAGAATAGCTCAGGTTCAGTAGCTGTTTAATATAAAAAGCCGTTTATGTGGTAAGGTGTGAAGGGAATTACCTTAAAAAACCCCTTTCCTCAAGTTTTTTTGAGAAAAGGGAAAGGTATATAGTTAAAGGAGCCTTTGTCATGAAGTTGCAACAGCTGCGTTATATTGTTGAGGTTGTTAATAATGATCTCAATGTATCGCTTACCTCTGAAAAACTTTATACCTCTCAACCTGGAATAAGTAAGCAGATTAAATTATTGGAAGATGAGCTAAATGTACAAATCTTTACCCGTGTAGGTAAACATCTTTCAGAAGTTACACCAGTTGGTGAGCAGATTATAGCTTTAGCCCGTGAAATTTTAAATAAAGCACAAGATATTAAAATTTTAGCTAAAGAGTTTAGTCAACCAAATCAAGGCTCATTAACGATAACAACCACTTATACTCAAGCTCGTTATACTTTACCTCTTGTTATCCAACAATTTATGCAACAGTACCCGAGTATCACTCTTCATATGGAACAAGGGTCATCTCCTCAATGCCTGATGCAAGTACAAACTGGACAAGCTGATTTTGCTATCGTGACCGATTTATCAGATCTTAGTGATGATATGATTGCATTACCTTGTTATCATTGGAACCAAGCTGTCATTGTCATGAAAGATCACCCTTTAGCTAAAAGCAGTTTAGTTACAATTGATGAGCTATCTAAATATCCATTAGTTAGTTATGATTTTTCTAATGATGGTTCCGATCTTAATCAGGCATTTATTAAAGCTAATCAAGTCCCAAATATTGTATTTAGCACTACTGATGCTGATTTGATTAAAACCTATGTCAAATTAGGTGTTGGTGTTGGCATTGTGGCTAAAATGGCGGTTGATGAAAGTTCAGATTGTGAATTTGTGGTGCTAAATGCCGGCCATATATTCCCTTACAGTACAACTTATATCGTCTTTGCGCGATCTCTGTTCTTGCGTAATTATATGTATGATTTTATTAGTCAATTTTCTCCACATTTAAATAGACAAACAATAGATAAAATTAGTCTTTGTGAAAACAATGTAGCAGTGCAAGCTATGTTTAATGGAGTTAAATTACCTGTTAGATAAACCGATAGGTCATTTTGAAATGTATTTTAAGAAACCAAGCTCAAAGATTGTGCCTCGCTTGGTTTCTTTTTAATATTATTTATGTCTAGCTTTTAAAATGCCAATCACATCTTGGAGTGATAGATTTTGATCCTGTAGTAAGACTAATAGATGGTAAATCAAATCTGCCGATTCATTTTTCAATTCTTCTTTATCTCGTACAGTGGCAGCAAGGGCGGTTTCTACACCTTCTTCTCCGACTTTCTGAGCAATACGCTTAGTACCATCATGATAGAGTTTTGCAGTATAAGAGGTGTTAGGATCAGCTTGCTTACGAGAGCCAAGTAATTGTTCTAAATCGTATAGAAAGCCCCATTCAGTTTTAGAATTCTTAAAGCAGCTGTTTGTTCCAGTATGACAAGTTGGTCCAATCGGATTGACTAAAATTAACAGCGTATCGTTATCACAATCGGTTGAGATATTAACGACATTTAAAAAGTTACCGGAGGTTTCGCCTTTGGTCCATAAACGTTGTTTAGTTCGAGAATAAAACGTTACTTTTCCGCTACTTAGAGTTTGAGCTAAAGCTTCCTGATTCATATAACCCAGCATGAGCACTTCACCAGAAATATAATGCTGAATAATAACTGGCATTAAATTATCGATTTTTTGCCAATCAAGTGATTTTGTATCTATCTGTATTTGGGAATGTTGAGTTAACATAATCGTATTTCTACTCCATGTTGAG
This sequence comes from Gilliamella sp. wkB195, assembly GCF_001690445.1. Classification (NCBI taxonomy): domain Bacteria; kingdom Pseudomonadati; phylum Pseudomonadota; class Gammaproteobacteria; order Orbales; family Orbaceae; genus Gilliamella; species Gilliamella sp. wkB195. Next base: position 58,542 of record NZ_LZGP01000035.1, on the reverse strand, counting down.
CTAAATATTGTTTAAGTTCGCCAATATTAATAATTTGTTTATGAAAGACTGAAGCCGCTAAAGCACCATCAACATTAGTTTCTTTAAAAGCTTGTAAAAAATGCTCCATAGAACCCGCACCGCCAGAAGCAATCAGTGGTACTTGGCAAACTTCTCTAATCGTTTTAAGTTGCTTAAGATCATAACCATTACGAACACCATCTTGGTTCATCATATTCAATACAATTTCACCGGCACCTCGCTTTTGGACCTCTTGTACCCAATCAATTGTATTCCATTTGGTGGCTACAGTACGCTTTTCATCACCAGTAAATTGATAAACATGATAACTATCTGAATCTTTATCATACCAAGTATCGATTCCAACAACGATACATTGCACACCAAAGCAATCAGCTAATTGAGTAATCAAGTTTGGATTAGCTAATGCAGGGGAGTTGATTGAAATTTTATCTGCCCCATAAGTTAAAATCTGCCCAGCATCTTCAACCGTTTTTATACCACCAGCAACGCAAAAGGGTATGTCAATAACTTGAGCAACTTTAGCCACCCAACTTTTATCAACCACACGCCCATCAGATGAAGCAGTGATATCATAGAAAACCAGTTCATCTGCACCTTCTTCCGCATAGCGTTTAGCTAATGGTACAATATCACCAATGATTTCGTGATTACGGAATTGCACGCCTTTAACAACTTGACCATTACGAACGTCCAAGCAAGGTATTATCCTTTTTGCCAACATGAAATTGCCTCCTGAACTGTAAATTTACCTTCTAGTAATGCCCGACCCACAATGACACCAGCAACACCACTGTCTTTTAAGTCCTTTACATCGTTCAACTGTCCGATTCCACCAGAAGCTTGAAAATCAATAGTTGGGTATTTTTTGCTAATTTCTTGATATAAGCTTATGTTAGAACCAGTTAATGTACCATCTTTTGAAATGTCAGTACAAAGGACATGTTTTAAGCCATAAGGTAAGTAATCCTCAATTACTTGTTCTAAAGTTTGCTTAGAATCTTCTTGCCAGCCATGAATAGCGACATTTTTATTGCCATATTTGTCAATACGAACATCCAATGCTAATACCAAAGATTCAGGTCCATAATTTTCAAACCATTTTTTTACTAATTTGGGATCTTTAATTGCAGTTGAACCGATAACAACTCGTGTTGCACCAGCAGAGAGAAGGGCTTTAACATCATCTTCACTGCGAATTCCTCCTCCAACTTGTACTGGAACTTGGACACCATTAATCAGTGTTTTAATTAATGTGATTTGCCGAGCTTTTGGATCTTTAGCACCTGTTAAATCAACTAAATGTAGTAATTTAGCTCCTTGCCTCTGATAGTCTTGTAATCGAGTTAAAGGATCATTACCATAATCACGTTTTTGTTCATAATCACCCTGGTGTAATCGAACCACAGTGCCATCAATTAAATCAAGAGCAGGAATAATAATAGGGTAAACTGCCATTTTTACATCTCCAAAAAGTTCTTTAGTAATTTTGCACCGGCTGAGCCAGAACGCTCTGGATGAAATTGCACACCGTAAAAGTTGTCTTTTTGTACGGCAGCTGTAAAGCTTTCGCCGTAATTGGTTTCTGCGATAGTTGATGAGCATAATGGTAAGGCGTATCCATGTACAAAGTAAAAATAAGCACCATTAGGAATATCTCGGAATAAATGGTGGCCAGCTTTAGGGTTAACTTGATTCCACCCCATATGCGGTAGTGGTAGTCCACAATCAGGAATTTCAGAGACTTTTTCGTGAATGATACCTAACGTATGGACATGCCCTTCATTACTATAATCGGCCAAAAGTTGCATACCAAGGCAGATGCCTAATACAGGTTGGGTGCAAACTTTTATCAGCTCGATTAAATTCCGTTCTTTTAACTTTTTCATTGCTGCAGATGCGGAACCCACACCCGGTAAAAAGAGTTTATCCGACTCAAGCACAATATCAGGTTCAAGACTAATAATTGGATTATAGCCTAGTCGTTGTATTGCGTATTTTACTGATGAAAGATTTGCACAGCCTGTATCGAGAATGACAATTTTCATCTATAGCACTCCTTTCGAACTAGGTAATCTATCACTTTCAATTTTAATTGCTTGTTTAAGTGTTCGAGCAAACGCTTTAAATAAGCTTTCGATTCTATGATGATCATTATTTCCCAATGTTTCAATATGTAAGGTGATCCCCATAGCATAAGTTAAAGAGTAGAAGAAATGTTCTACCATTTGTGTACTCATATCTCCAACTTTAGGATCACTAAATTGTGCCGAAAATACAAGGTAAGGGCGACCAGAAATATCTATTGCACATTTTGCTAAACATTCATCCATTGGAATAACTGATGCATAGCGTGTGATTCCACGTTTATCTCCAAGAGCTTGTTTTAGCGCTTCACCTAAAGCAAGGCCAGTATCTTCAATGGTGTGATGATCATCAACATGAAGATCACCTTCAACTTGGATATTGAGTTTAATGCCACCATGAGTAGCAATTTGATCGAGCATATGGTCAAAAAAACCAATACCTGTATTAATTTGGCTACCACCTTGTCTATCTAACCAAACCTCAACTAAAATCTTAGTCTCTTTGGTGTTTCTTTCGACTTTTGCATAACGATCTGCTGTGGTTAAACGTTGAGCTATTTCGTTCCAATTAAGATTTACTGGATCATAACGTAACCCTTTTATTTGCATATTTTCTGCAAGCTGGATATCAGTGACCCTGTCACCAATTACATAGCTATTTTGTTTGTCTAAGTTGCCATTCATTAAATAAGGAAGCACCAGTTTTAGTTTAGGTTTACGGCACTCACAATTGTCCTCAGGAAAATGTGGACAAATTAAAACTTCTTCAAATCTGACGCCTTGTGATTCAAATATTTGCATCATTAAGTTATGAGGGCCATCAAATTTGGCTTGTGGATAGCTGCTGGTGCCTAAACCATCTTGATTGGTCACCATAACTAATTTATAACCAGCAGCTTGTAATTTAAGTAATGCGGGTATCACATTAGGTTCAAATTCAAGTTTTTCGAAACTATCAACTTGAAAATCGATAGGAGGTTCAACAATTAATGTTCCATCACGATCGATAAATAAATATTTTTGTAACATACTTGCTCCTATAATATGGCTTTAAGTGCTGTTATTACTGCTTCACATTCAGCTTGAGTACCAATCGAAATTCGAACAAAACCATCTTGACCAATTGATTTACTTTGGTCACGCAATATAATGCCTTCATTCCAAAGTTTATGAAATACATCCTTATTACTCTGAAATCTAACACATAAATAATTTGATTCACTAGGATAAACTTTTTCGACTATAGGCAGTGCTGAAAGATGCTTAGCTAGCTTTTCTTTTTGATTATTCAGATTGATGACATGCAATCTCATCGTATTAATACTATCTTTACTCAATGCCTGAGTGGCAATGTCAGCTACAGGTGTAGCTAATGGATATGGAGCGATCACTTTTTGTAACGCGTCGATTACTGGCTTATTAGCTAAAGTAAATCCACAACGTAAGCCGGCAAGTGCAAATGCTTTTGATAAGGTGCGTAAAATTACTAAGTGAGGAAAGTCTTTAAGCCAACTGACTACCGTTGAATTAGGCGAAAACTCAATATAAGCCTCATCAATCACAACTAGCGCTCGATCTTCGGCTATATTAAGTAATGTTTTAATATCATCTTGATTGATTAAATTACCAGTTGGATTATTTGGTGAACAAACATAGATTAATTTAACACTATCAATATTTTGCTTAATTCCTTCAAGATCAAGTTGCCAATCTGATTTGGTCGGTACAGTTTTAGTTTTTATTCCTAAAGTTTCAGCACTGACTTGATACATACCATAAGTTGGTGGACAGTAAAGTATTGTATCTGTATCAGGCTCACAAAAAGCACGCATTAACAGTTCTATCGCTTCGTCAGCACCGCGGCTAACTATCACTTGATCAGGTCGAACTCCTGCATACTGCGCATAACCATTTATAACATGTTCAGGCTGTGCTTCTGGATAACGGTTTAATGTTTGTTCTGTTAACTGATAATTGGGGGCAACAGGGTATTCATTGGCATTTAACCACACGTCACCTTTACCACCAATACGCCTGGCTGATTGATAAGGTGTCAACTTTTGTACGTTTTTTCTGACTAATTGATTAATATCCATTTTATCCACCTATTATTTATTATCAGCATTAAGTTTAGCTAAGCGAATCGTTACCGCATTTTTGTGTGCAGTCAGTTGCTCAGCTTGTGCCATTAGCTCAACTGCTGTACCTATCGCTTTCAATCCATCAGGCGTTAATTTTTGTACAGTCATCCGTTTTTGAAAATCTGGTAACCCGAGGCTTGAATAAGTTGAGGTATAACCATAAGTAGGTAATACATGATTTGTACCTGATGCATAATCGCCAGCCGATTCTGGTGACCAATCACCGATAAATATTGAACCGGCACTATTAATTTTATCAACCAGTTGATCCGCATTTTTAGTTTGAATAATTAAATGCTCAGGCCCATAACGATTGCTGATATCTACACATTCTTCTAAATCATTGGTTACTATAAGTCGGCTTTCTTTCAACGCTTTTTCAGCAATATCTTGGCGCGATAGTTGCATAAGTTGTTTATCAACCTCAATCGAAACTTCCTGTGCAATCTTCTCATCAGGAGTAAGTAGTACCACTTGTGAATCCGGTCCATGTTCAGCTTGAGAAAGTAAATCAGCAGCTATAAAAGATGGATTAGCAGAACTATCGGCGATGACCAATACTTCAGAAGGGCCTGCTGGCATATCAATAGCTGCACCATCAAGACGTTGGCTTACTTGACGTTTGGCTTCAGTAACATAAGCATTACCCGGGCCAAATATTTTATCGATTTTTGGAACTGACTCGGTACCTAATGCCATTGCAGCAATCGCTTGTGCCCCACCTAGTTGATAGATTTCTGTTACACCACAAAGATCGGCAGCATATAAAATTTCGTCTGCAATTGGGGGAGGTGAGCATAAAATCACTTTACGACAACCAGCAATTTTGGCTGGAATAGCGAGCATTAAAACAGTTGATAATAAAGGAGCAGAACCACCAGGTATATAAAGACCAACTGAATCAATAGGTCTGGTCACTGATTGGCATTGAATACCTGGCATAGTTTCAACTGTTATGGTCGGTCTTACTTGTGCTTGATGGAATTTTTTAATATTGCTCACAGCTAATTGCATTGCCTGTTTTAAATCCGTTGTGACACGACTAATTGCTGTTTTTATCTCATCTTCAGTTAATTTAATTTGATTGGTTTGAGTTTTATCATATTTACTACTCAATGCTTTGAGGGCTTGGTCACCATTTTGTTTAACCTGTGTCAAAATATCTTTAACCACTTGGCTAATAGAATCTGAGGCAGCAATTGCCGGGCGAGTTAATAATTCTGCTTGCTGTTCTTTAGAACAATTTTGCCAATAAGAAAGCTTCATTTGATTACTCCATCATTTTTTCAATTGGTAATACAAGGATTGAACTAGCACCTAATGCTTTTAGTTTTTCCATGGTTTCCCAGAATAATGACTCAGTACTAACCATGTGTAATGCTACCCGATTTTGTTCACCGGTTAATGGTAAAATAGTTGGATTTTCTGCACCAGGTAATAGCGAAACAACTTGATCTAAAACTGCTGTTGGAGCGTGAAGCATAATATATTTAGATTCACGAGCTTGAATTACACCTTGAATTCGAGTCATCACTTTATCGATTAGGGCTTGTTTAGTGCAGGACATTTCACCTTCACGTTGAATTAAGCATGCTTTAGATTTATAAATGACTTCTATTTCTTGTAAACCATTGGCCTCAAGAGTTGCACCACTTGATACCAAATCACAAATTACATCAGCTAAACCAGCTCGAGGAGCCACTTCAACAGAACCATTAAGCAAACAAGTTTTAAAACTTACATTATATTGAGAGAGATAACGGCGGAGTAGGTGAGGATAAGTTGTTGCTACACGCAAATTATTTAAGCACTCGGGACCTGTATAGTTAAAGTCACGAGGGGCGGCAATAGATAAACGACATCCTCCAAAATCAAGTCTACGCAATTTTTTATATTGTGGATTATAACCTTCAGCTTGCCTATCTAGAACTTCTTCTTCTAAAACATTTTCGCCTACAATACCAATATCAACTACGCCATCAATCACAAGGCCTGGTATATCGTCATCACGAACGCGTAAAATATCAATTGGCATATTTTCAGCGAAAGCAATTAGACGTTGCTCTTGTAGATTAATTTTGATACCACACTGAGCTAGTAATTTTTTTGACTCATCACTTAAACGTCCTGATTTTTGCATTGCTATACGTAAACGTGAATTATCCAACATGTTATTCTCCCTAAATAAAATTATTAACCACAAACAAAAAACCCTCGGAAGTTTGATCTTCCGAGGGTTCTCTATTTGCTTTTGCGAAATCACCGGAAGACCATTTGTCTTCCAGCACCAATCGCCCGAAGACTATTCAGGAATGATGGTGATGATGGTGTTTAGTCATACAAAAACAATTCATAAAAATTAAAACCTTTAAATTTAACTGTTGTACAAAATATAACAGAAACGATTAATGAGCAATAGCTTTTTGTTAATTTATTGAAATAAATTGTAAGCAAGCGATTATTATTAACCATAATGACTTATCAAATATAAATATTTAATCATTTATTTTTACGATTAATTATAAGATTTGTTTTAACTTATGGCTGACTTTATAACGACTATAATCAGCAATTTTATTTAAGAAGTTCTCTAGACTATTATTTTCAAAGTGGCAGACAATCATATAACAACCATCACCAGTAATTTTGTAAAATTCGGAAACCTCATCAAAAGATTTTACTAACTTTTCAAACGATTCAAATTGATTTGAATTCATATAAATAGTAATAAATTGTAATTGAGATTTTTGCTCTTTAATGGTGAATTTTTCGATAATATGATTATTTAATAACTCTTGCACACGTTGACCAACTGCTTGGCTTGACAAGAATACCTTCTCTCCAATCTCTCGCCAAGATTGACGACTATTCTCTTTTAACTCATTTAATATAGCGCGATCTTTTTTATCCATATTTTCATTTTGAAAGCGAACTGCTGTTAATTCCTTCAATTTACTATGTTATTTAAAAGTTAATACCTGCAGAATAATAACATAAAACATGATAAAGGAGAGCAAAATGACGCAAGCATTAATAATTATTGATGTGCAAAATGATTATTTCCCTGAGGGAAAATACCCATTAAATAATACCGAACAGACGTTGAAATATATTTTAAAGTTACAAAATTATTTCCGTCAAAAGCAATTGCCGATTATTTATATACAGCACGTTGATCAAGATGTTAATGCCGCTTTTTTTGTAAAAAATAGCTACGGAAGTCAGTTACATTCTAAATTACTTTCTCTTGAAGAGCATAATGAATTTATTGTTCAAAAAGCATATCCAAATAGCTTTTACCAAACTCATTTACAACAGAAGTTAGAGCAATTAGGTATATCACAATTAGTGATTTGTGGAATGATGAGTCACATGTGTGTTGATTCCACTACACGCTGCGCATTTGAACTAAATTATCAACCAATTTTGATTCATGATGCTTGTACTACTCGTGATCTTAACTTTAATGACAATATAATTGCTTCACAAATAGTTCATGATAGTTTTATGTCTGCATTAATGCGATTTGAAACAGTAAAGAAGTGTGAATCATTTATACAAAAAATTTAATGAAGTGAAATAAATAAAACACTATTTTAAACTTTAATAATTGAAGTAAATATTCTTATTTTTGACATTAATATTTATCTGTGATAATACTGGCTAATTAAAAATAATTTAATATTAATTAGTATTTTATAGGTGTTTTACATGTTTCAATCCATTGATGTGCATCATGTAGCAAGAGAGGTTATTATATTATTATTCTTGTTGCCAATCTTTTATTTCTTTTATGTTTTTTCATTCATAACTATCTTTGTAAGAATGAATCGAATTATTAGAGCAATTCTAGCAACTATAATTTTGGCTTTAACTGTTTATATTTCAATCAATGCTAATTTGGAGTTTTTTATATTTTTTCTTTCAGCCATTGTTTTTCCGCTAATAATTCGTTTTTGCCAATCAGAAACAAAAAAATATTTTGGTTCAAGAAATAAATTAGCTTCTCTATTCAGTTATATATTATTACCATTATTTTGTACTTTCTTTTGGCCGACTTATTTAATCATAGTACCTGGCGTGACTAAGTATTTAGAAAATAGACCAAGTAGCGAGTGCAAAAAAAATGGACGTTTAGTTGAACTGTCTAAAGATGCAATCTTACGTATTTATCCTAATTCTAAATATTCACCATTTTGGGTTATTGAAGGATATAATAGTGCTAATGTTTCAGAAAGAAAATTTTGCGAGAAGTTTTCTAATGATGTAGCTCATAAAATTGATAAAATTAGTGATATTAGAATTGACTCGAGTGATATTTGCCTTCATCCAACATCCAAAGCATTAACTGCTTATTGCAATAATATAAAAAATGAAAATTTACAATTTAACAATTTAGATATTGATTTTTTTAGAACTAATAAGAATAGCTCTGATGACAGTTCATTCAAAATATTTCAAGAAAACTTAGAGTATGCAAAAAGTAAAGAAAACTGTGATTATTGTTATAATAAATTTATAAAGAGTAATCAATTTGACAATAATATAGAATTATATAGATTTACAAATGAAAATATTCTAATTGTTCCCCAACCAAATTGGTTACCTATGCAATCTGAACCATTAGTAATTAAATGTTCAATTGATAAAGATTTAGGATGTCATTATATTTACGAATATAAAGGGGATTTTAAAGTATCACTTCACTATGAATTTATTAATCATGATAATAAAGCCAATTATGGATAGGAACCCATTTACAACCAAGAGTTCATTGATAAATATTTAGAAGGTGCTCAAAAAGCCGCTTTAGTAGTTGAAGATTTTATTGAGAGTCTAAGTGACAAGCAAGATATGGTGGATTGAGACTTTAGTTAAATAGTTTCAAATTACTTGCCGATTGATGTTAGTTTATATTTTAAGGATTGATTTCAGATAAAGCTTTCAATGCTTAGATAAATTTACCCAGAATATACATATTATAGTTTTCTTATTATCAATAAACAATCAAAAAATTGTAGCATAATATGTTTAATAAAATAGATCATATAAACATAACTGGTTTAAATAAAATATAGTTATTTGAATGTTAAGATAGGGAAGAGTAATAAACAATATCGATAGGAAAACTAAGCCATTATTAAAACTAGATTGAACTATTTATTTAAGCGATAAATCAAAATTAGAGGAAAGGTAATCATTTTTACCTTTCCTAGAAATTTAACATATTATGACTCGATAATTTGTGGATATTTTTTACCAGATAGAACGCTAAATCTGCCGGTTCCAAGCAATGAAAGACTAAAAGCAGTTAAAGACATAAATGCTGGATATTCCCAACCACCACCTGGATTAGTAAATGACCAACCATTAGCCCAATGCACAATAGTTATTATTGCTAATTGAAAAAAGGCTATCATTGCAACAGCGCGAGTTAGAATACCTAATAGCAACAATGCACCGCCACCAATTTCAAAAACGATTACAATATAAGAAAAGAACCCAGGAAAACCAAGAGTGTGAAAATACTCTGCGGTACCTTCTGGTGTTAGAACAAGTAATTTAGTAAAACCATGGGCTAAAAACATCATACCTAAAGCAATTCGTAATACGAAAGCAGCTACATCAGTTTGATATTCTTTCATTGTGTGTTTCCTATATTAAGTTAACAAAATAATAAAAATCTTATATATCTATTACTTATTTGAAACATAGGATACTGCATGTGAGATTGTCTCACAGTTAACAATCAATAGTAAAGGAACATTAAAATATTAAAGTTCTTCTTATCAATATGAATTAGTACTATTAATTGCGATAAAATAGCGGTGCGACTAATGTCGCACCGGTATTACTTACTTATTGTTGGTGTCGAATAGAATTGGTATTTAAATTTGTTTGCCTAAATTATGTTTCTAAACATTCAAATTTTATTGGGTAACATTATATATCAAAAATGAGACTTTAGTCTCATTTTTTTAAAATATTTCACAATTATTAATTTATTATTTAAAATGAAAGAAATGGAGTAAAATTAATATAAGTCAAAAAACACTGTTATGAACAAATTTGAAACTAGTTCTTTGAACAACTTTACAAGTCTTAAAAAAAAGAATTATGAGCGACTATTAGAGATTGCTTTGGACTCATTAGAAAATGGAATTGAACCTACGATTACTGAGTTAGCAGATAAATCAGGAATCTCAAGATCGACTGCTTATCGCTATTTTCCAACACAAAATGATCTGATATCGGCAGTGGTTAATCGTTCACTTGATCCTATTTTACAATGGCATACAGACGAGCAAAATATAAGCCAAAGAGTTAATGAATTCATATCGTTTGCTTATACTGAAATGATAAAACATGAAGGTGCTATAAGAGCGACGATGCGATTATCTTTGCAACAATGGGCGAATGAGCGTTCTAAATCAGCACCTAATACAACAAAACGAGTACGGGAAAATCGTAAAGAGGTAATTTCGAAATTATTACAACCGTTACAATCACAGCTTAGTGAAGAGCAATATAATAAAGTCATTTATACCATATCAATTATCTGTGGTTCGCAAATAACGGTTTTAAAAGATGTTTGGAATTTAGATGATTCATATATTATATCGCTTTCTCAATGGATAGCTAACGCTATCATTAATCAAGCGAAAAATGATGCTAACACTTAACGTGTTTTTTTCCTATTTCCTTTCTAAGTTTTTAAAAACGAAAAATCATTCAAAACACTGCCATATTAGACAGTGTCTTTCTTTTATAACTATAAATTTTAGAAACAGATATTTTTTTAATGGTATTGAATTGCTTGTTGGTTTTGTTCATCGTGAACTAAAAACAAACAGGTATTGCTGGTTAAAACGGCTTGTTGTAAACGCAGTTTATCTTGCTCATTAAGATCATTAACACATGCAACTACATAACTACAGGTTTTACTTTGTAATGCTTTCTCAATAGTAGATACTAAATTTTCATTATTCAAATTAGCTAAATGAACAACTTTTTCTTTATCTAGTCCAGCAGTATTCACCCATGAACGTTTTAGCATCGGACGATCTGATAGCCATAATTGCCATTTTTTCTCTTTATTAAATGAACGTAATAAAGGTCGCTGTTGTTGTAACACCTGTTGAAAGGGTGTTTCAAAATTGATAGCCATAAGTTGTGGTGAAGAATGTTCAATAAGCATAAAAACCTCGATACTGTTTGCATATACAGTGTATATTAATACAGTAATTTGAGGTTGTAAATACTATTTGTGATCATTTTTTATATTGTTTTGGGTTAATATACCTTCATGAACGAAAAAATTGATAGGTAAAAAAGCCTAAAAATGTCATTAAAACTGATCCAGTAACATGAACAGCAATGGTCGCTAATCCCCAACCAATACGACCTTCTTGAAGAAAGTTAACAATTTCAGCCGAAAACGTTGAAAAAGTAGATAACCCACCACAAAAACCTGTAATTATCAGCAATCGCCACTCAGCAGAAAGATTTGCATGATTAAAAAAAGCAATTGCAAAACCAATAATATAACCAGCGATCAAATTAGAAAATAATGTACCTAAAGGAATAGCAAAAGCAATGACATTTAATTTTAACGATAAGAACCAGCGAAGCAATCCTCCGAAAACTGAACCGATTGAAATAGCTAAAATAAGTTTCAACATAAATGGGCAACCTTTAAATCATAAATTAAACCTGATCATATCAGTAGAGCATCCAATTGGATATCTTTTTGAAGATAAAATCATTCATTTATTAAATATATTAAATATTCGATTTCAATCGTTATTATTTTTTACTGGTTTGCGCTAAAATATTTAGCTAAATGATTAAATATAAAGGTTATGATAATGTTTACAGGAATCGTACAAGGTGTTGGTCTGATTATTTGTATCACAGATCGAGACAAATTAAGAACCTATAAAGTCAAACTTCCACACAACTTAACAAATAATATTGAAATCGGAGCATCAATAGCAAATGATGGCTGTTGCTTAACTGTAACCGGAATTGAAAATGATTGCGTAACCTTTGACATTATGCAAGAAACCCTTGCTTTAACTACTCTCGGCAATAAGAAGCAAAATGACTTTGTTAATATTGAACGAAGTGCTAAATATGGTGATGAAATTGGTGGGCATGTAATGTCTGGACATGTCTCTTGTACTGCAACCATTATCGATATCCAAAAAACAGCTACCAACTGTCAAATGACCTTAGCTATGCCTGAAAAATTTATGAAATATGTGCTATATAAAGGCTTTATTGGTATAGACGGCGCAAGTTTAACCGTTGGTGAGGTTAAAGATAACCATTTTAACATTCACCTGATCCCAGAAACCTTATCGATTACTACTCTGGATACCAAAAAAGTAGGGGATAGTGTTAATATCGAAATTGATTCACAAACTCAAGCTATTATCGATACGGTTGAACGCGTATTAGCAAAATAAATGATTGAGCACAAAAGATTATTTGATAATGGTTTATTGCAAAATAATATACTTTTTATTGAAATAAAAGCAAACTATTAAAAGCATCAAACCATTATTATTGAATTAACTTATAACATAAGTTATTACAAACATTTATCTCTTTATATAAAATAAACTCAGCTATTTAATAAGATGAAAATATTAAAGGTATGCTTTACTATCTGAAATGAATCATCCAAATAATCATCATTCTTAATTTATTCATTAAAAAGAAATATAAAATAGTAATTTCATGTCAAATGACTAAATGTATTACCTCATTATTAAGACCTTTATAATCATCTAGATTAAGAAAAATACCCCACTTTAAGATTGCTATTTACGCACTCAGACTTTTCAACATTGGTTATTATCACATTGGATTCCAGATTAATCTGGAAAAAAATGTAATCGTCTTATTTATTTATCTAACTATACTTTAAATCATCATGAAGGTATTACATATAGAAAAAGGAGTTGAGTAATGGAAAGACAGATCAAATTACTTAAACTACTTTTTAGCCAGTCAGAATTTAAACCGGCTGCTTTTTTTAGTTCAAAATTATTAATTTCAACTAAAACCGTATATTGCGATATTGAGAAACTAAACGAACGTTTAAAAACGATACCGAATATGGATATTCGAATCGAAAAGTCACCTCGTAAAGGATTAATTTTATTAGGTCAAAAAACGGATATTGAAACAATAATTAATTACTTAGAACAAAAAAATAGTCACAGCTATTTTAATAAAAAATCACGGCGATTAAGTCCTGAATACCGTCGCTTAGATATTGTTAAACGATGTTTATTAAATAGTGAAAACGTATCACTTGAGCAATTATCTTTTGACTATTTAGTCAGTAAAACATCATTACACAAAGATATCGAATTTATTAATCGTGCGCTTGAGCAAGAAAATATCGTATTAACCGTCACCCACAAAGGAATTCATGTTGACGGTAATGAAAATCAAATACAACGAGCTATTAAACATTTTCTCTCCTTATATATTCACAAACAAGATGACTATTATCTAAATCAATTGATGAAATCCTTTATAGGGGATGATTCGTTTGAACAGATAAATCGATTACTGTTTGAACGTTTTGAATCGGTCGTTGCACAATCTACTGAGCATTATCTATCTTCGCTACTGATATCAATTACCATACAACTTAAGAGATTGTGTTTGGGATATTCAATTCCTGAAGAAAATGATTTTTTATTTAACCATATTCGATATATGCAATCCTACTTGATTGCCTCGGAATTGGCAAAAACACTTGAGTCAACTTTTCAGGTGGCGTTTCCAACCAATGATATTAAATATTTAAGCAAACTGTTTTTTGCTCATCGAATCATTGATGAAAATATCATTGTTGATGACAGTTTTTATGAACAAATTATCTTCAGGATCATAAAAAAAATTGGTGATATTGAGAATGTAGATTTAACGGGTGATAGTAAATTGTTTCACTCTTTATTGTCACATTTTCCATCGATGATTACTCGTTTACAAAAGAAAATCCGTATTATAAATCCAATATTAGACGAGATAAAACAAGAATATTCTAAATTATTTAGTGTGTTATGGTATGCACTTTCAGACTTAGAACGTAAATTTGACATCCATTTAAATGATCATGAAATCTCATTTTTATTGATTCATTTTCAAATAGCTTTAGATAAAGCCGCGGATGCAAATAATATTGTCATTATTTGCCAATATGGATGCTCATCATCAAATTTAATTTTAAATAAAGTACGAAAACTTTTACCGTCGAAAGATAATATCGAAGTCTATTCTGTTTCAAAATTAAATTCGACCAAACTTAGTAATGTCGATTTAATCATCACTACACTTGATATCAACAACATTAATAAACCAATTGTCAAAATATCGTCATTATTAAACAATCAAGATTACCAAAATATTATCCAAGCTTACGCCAACTATGTTCTTAATAAACAACCCGATTTTTCAGACAATTACTATCCAACAACAGCTAAATTCGTTAAAGCCGATTTAATTGAATTAAACGTTGATATTCAACACAAAAATGAATGCCTTAACTTACTGATAAGTAAGCTTGAAGAGAAAGGATTTGTAACTAAAAACTATCGTGATTCAGTGTTATATCGTGAAGAAATCGGTGATACCTCGATTGAAAACGGGATCGCTTTACCACATGGTTCACCAATGTTTGTTATCAAATCAAGCATATCAATCATGACCTTAAAACAACCGATCAAATGGGGCATGATTGATGTCAGCATCATTATCATGGTTAGTCTTTCGGAGAACAATATTAATAGTATTAATGACGTTTTCACTGAAATTTATGAAATAGTCTCGAATAAACAGGCAATTTCATCCTTAAAAAATCTCACAAACTTTAAACAACTTAAACTATTTTTGGACAATCAAAGAGGAATCAAGAATGTACTTTGATCAGCATTTATGCCTATTCAATATTGAGGCAAAAACTAAAGAAGAGATCTTAACAACAATGGCACAAATGTTATTTTCACATGGAATTGTTAAACAAGACTATTTAGATGGAATTTTGCAAAGAGAAAAACAATATCCAACAGGATTATTAATTAATTCCGTCGGTTTTGCCATACCACACACTGATTCTTCAAAAGTTAATCAGTCACAAATTTGCTTTGCATCCCTAAAAAATCCAATCATTTTTTCTGGTATGACTGATGATAAAGAACAAATCCCAGTCAAATTCATTTTTATGCTAGCAATGAAGCAGCCACATGAGCAAATTGAAAATTTACAGAACCTTATTGGCTTATTTCAAAATGATGAGCAAATAAAATTATTAGAAAAGTGTCAATCAATTAACGAATTTACCTCTATTTTAAATACCGCAGGCGTTAAATAGGGTTGATTAATTTTATCAAGGAGTTACAAATGGATAGTGTCATTAATATTTTTCAATGGTTAATAGATCTTGGTGGAGTGGTTTTTTTACCAATCATCATTTTTATCATAGCCTTATTTTTTAGAGTCAGTTTTTCCAAAGCGATAATGTCGGGTATTACCGTCGGTATCGGTATCGTTGGTCTTGGATTAGTTATCGGTTTACTATCTGACACTTTAGGTGTTGCCATCCAAAAAATGGGTGAACAGTATGGAACATCATTAAGTATTATGGATATTGGTTGTGGAGTAGGTGGGCCATTGGCATTCTCAACGACATTGGGGTTATTGCTAATTCCAGCATCATTAATTATCAATTTCTTATTTATCTCACTCGGTTGGACTCGAACTTTAAATGTCGATATCTGGAATTTCTGGTTTGCGATTTTCCTAGGTTTAGTGGCGTATTCAGTCACAGGTGAATATTGGGTTGGTATCATTGGTTGTATAACTGCAGTAATGTTGCAATGGTTTTTAGCCGATCTATTACAGAAACCAATAAGCTCATTTTTTGGTTATCCTGGCATTGCTATTACTCACCTCATGGCATTATCGGGTGCAATTGTCGCAATCCCATTAAATTGGATCTTTGACCGAATTCCAGGTTTAAATAAATTAAATGCCGATTCAGAAACGCTAACCAAACGTTTCGGTATCTTTGGTGATACTGTTGTTATCGGATTAATCATCGGTATTGTCGTTGGGATTTTAGCCAATTATGATGTTCCAAAAATTGGTCAGCTAGGTATTTCAACTGCTGCAATCATGAAAATTATGCCAAAAATGGTTGCAATGTTTATGGAAGGCTTACTTCCTGTTGCTGACGCTGCGCGTGAATTTACTAGCAAAAAACTTAATGGAAAACAAGTAAACATCGGAATGGATGCCGCATTAACTGTTGGTCATCCTGCGGTAATGGCAACTGCGTTAATCATGGTGCCAGTATCATTACTACTTGCTTTGATCTTACCGGGTAACAAAGTACTACCTTTTGGTGATTTAGCCTTCTATGCATTTGGCATCTGCTTAATGGTACCGTTCTTTAAAGGTAATATTATTCGTTCAATCCTTGGTGGCACCATTTACCTAGTTATCTGCCTATATATGGCAACTTGGCTTGCACCAGTCATCACTGATGTATTCCATCTAGCTAATTATGATGTAGGTACGGCTGGTATTGTTACTGTAATTTTATGTGGATTATGGCCTGTAACACTATTTGTACTGCTATTAACCCATATCGGATACCTTGGCTTAATTGGTTTAGCTCTCGTAATCCTTTGCTTGCTTATCTATATCAACAAAATCAAAAAAATTGAAATGTATTAAAAGGAAATAGTCATATGAAAAATTTACTCATAATGTGTGGTGCAGGTCATGCAACTTCAACTATTGCAGTAAGCAAAGTCACTAAATGGCTTAGTGATGAAAAATTAACAGATCAAGTGAAAATTTATCAATCTAAAATTGCTGATGAACTTAATAAAATCGACTCTTATGACGTTGTGGTGAGTACCACCATCGTACCAGATTCAATTAAGGCTAAAGTCATCAACGGTTTACCATTACTTACTGGTGTAGGATTGAATGAGTTTTTTGCAGAGTTAAAAAAACGTTTAGCTATTTAATTGAAAAGCATCATTAAGTATTTATAACGACCGCCTCATTGACTTTCGTTAACTGAAATAACAAAGTTAATGAGGCTGCAATAAGGAATAAAGCAATATGAAAATTATTCATCATGCCATTGAAATCAATACTGTTGCTGGCAGACACTCTTACCATGATATTACTGAAGAATTAAATCAATTTGTTAAGCAATCCAGTATCGAAAATGGTCAGTTAACCATAGCTACCACACATACAACTTGCTCACTATTTTTTGAAGAGTGTATGCATGACACTAATTTTTTTGGTGATGAGTTTCTTCATGTCGATATCAACAATACCTTAGAAAAAATTGTACCGCGCATGACTAGTGAAAATCAGTACAACAGCCCTGGTCCAAAGCATGTTGAATTTGGTTTAGGACTTAGTGATCCCAATTATCCAGCAGAAAAATGGGTTATGTTAAATACTGATGCTCATATCAAATCATCACTTTTTGGTCATTTCTCATTGGTGTTGATTATTAAAGATGGTTTGCCACTATTAGGGCAATTAGGAAAAATCTATTTTGTTGACTGGGATGCGCTACGTGAACGAAAACGCAATGTCAATTTTATGTTAATGGGCTGTTAATAAGAGGGAATATTATGATACTGTCTCCATCACTATTTAATTCTGATCTTTATCAGATTAAAGAAAACTTGGAAAAATTGAAATTATTGGGTATTCGTCAATTACATATTGACGTGATGGATAATCACTATGTACCAAATCTTGGTTTTAATGCAAGCTTTGTCAAAAATTTAAAAACACATACTGATTTCATTTTAGATTGTCATCTTATGGTCGAGAAGCCTGAGTTAGCCATAGCAGATTTTATTGATGCTAAAGCTGATATTATCTCCTTTCATTATGAAGCAACGGCCCATCACTCATTCATTATCAACAAAATAAAAAGTAACAATATCAAAGCTGGAATAGCTATCAATCCAAGCACACCCATTGAAAACCTTAAGCTACTCTTACCTTTTATTGATTTGGTACTAGTTATGACAGTCAATCCTGGTCAAAAAAATGAAAGCTTTTTACCTTTTACCTTACAAAAAATTGAACAATTAACCCGTGAAAAGCAAAAAGGTAATTATCATTACGACATCCAAGTTGATGGCAATATTACCGACCAAACTATATCACCATGCATTGCCGCTGGAGCAAATAGCATTGTATCGGGTGGATTCATCTTTAAAAATAATGCCATAGAAAGCAATATTGAAAAATTAAAAATGGCAATAAAATAGGAATAAAACAGTGACTATCAAAAATGTACTTAGCAATATATTGACAGAAATATCGGCTCAGCAAGTTAATTTAAATGAAGATCAACTTCAGGAATTTAAAAACGCTATTATTTCCGCAAAACATATCTTTTTAGCTGGAACCGGCCGATCAGGATTAATGATTAGTGCATTTGCTAATCGATTAATGCATTTAGGTTTAAATGTGAGTTTAATAACTGAAATCAGCAAACCTAAAGCAAATGTTGGTGATTTATTGATTTTAGGATCTAATTCTGGGGAAACTAAAAGCCTTATTGCTTATGCTAATCAAGCAAAAGCAATCGGTGTTAAAATCATCCTATTTACCACCAACAACAACTCAAGTTTAGCAAAACTAGCTGATAACATTGTTGCAATTCCAATCAATGTTGTTCAATTAAATCAACCTATGGGCAGTACCTTTGAACAACTATCTCTGCTGACTTATGACAGCATCATTTATAGTCTAATGGACGATTTAAATCAAACGCCAGAATCAATGAAAAATCGACATGCCAATATTGAATAGCATTGAATCTAAAAAACTCCAAGTCTCAAACCTAAATTAGTGATGGATGCTTTTGGAGGCAAGTCCATTGCATCTACACTATATGGGATAGTTAACATTATAGCATTTAATATTTTTATAAAATTTTGAGGAACGGGGTTTTTTGATTCAAAAAAAGTTGAGGAGCGGGGTTTTTGAGGGGATGAGAATGCAAATAGCTCTTAAAAAGTTAAACCGCCATTAATTTATTTATTCAATTAACAGCGATTTTATTCCTTACAGATTGAATCACTATTTAATGCTTTTTAAATAGTCAGCAATTTCTGCAATATCTTTAGGTGTAGTTTGGCAGCATCCGCCAATCAATTTAGCACCTAATTTTAACCAAGTTGGTAATTGGTTTTTGAAAGTACAGTTGTGTTGGTGATTTTTATGCCATTGTTTGGTGGTTGGATCATACTGTTCACCTGAGTTTGGATAAACAATCAAAGGTTTTCTAGTTAAGGTTTGTAATACGGTTAATGCGGCAGTTACTTCTTCTAAGGCAATGCAATTAATACCAACACTAACCACTTGATCAACGTTATTTAGATAATCGATCACTTCTTTTAGCGGGGTACCATCGCTAAGGTGATTAGCATCTTTTAAGGTAAATGAGAACCATGCTGTCATTGTTGGATACTGTTTCAATACTTTAACAAGCGCTTTAATTTCAGCAAAATTGGGTAAGGTTTCGCAAGCTAGGATATCGGCTTTTGCATCGATGAGTGCTTGTATTCGGATCTGATGAAACTCGATAAATTCTTCTTCACTTAATTGGTAGTTGCCTGTGTATTCTGAACCATCAGCTAAATAAGCACCATAAGGACCAACTGAACCAGCTATAAATAGTGGTTTATTTTTACCAATCTGAGTTAAATATTGCTCTTTTGCTTGTTGAGCCAGCTCGACACTTTTTTTGATAAGCTTTATAGATTCATCTAAAGATATCCCTTTTTTAGCGAACCCTAAAGGTGATGCCTGATAGCTGGCTGTGGTTGCACAATCTGCACCAGCTTTAAAGTAGTCATAATGAACTTGCCTAATCAGATCGGGTTGTTCTATTAATACTTTGGCTGACCACAAACTATCATTAAGATCACAGCCACGGCGCTGTAACTCACTAGCTAAAGCACCGTCAATTATAATATTTTGGTTGAATGATATTGGATTAAACATTATCGGTTTACTCGTTGTTGATAAGCTCGGGTAACATGATAGGCAATATAGCAAAACACCACAAATGGAATACCACAATAAAGCGCGATGCGCTGTTCTGGATCGAATGCCAAACCAACACAAGCAACTAAGCATAGAATAAAGCCTAAAATTGGTACTAATGGGTATAAAGGTGCTTTATATTTGAGACCTTCAATGTCAGAAGATGAAAGTTGTTTTCTAAAAAAGTAATGAGAAGCACAAATACTTAACCAAACCGCCACCACAGCAAATCCAGAAATCGCGGTTAGGCCGACAAACACCGTATCTGGGGCGATGACACTAGAAAACAGCGCTAATAAACCGCCAATCATACTAACGGCAATAGCTGTGGTTGGAATACCTTTTTTATTTAGTTTACTAAAGTATTTAGGTAATGTACCTTGATTGGATAATGACCATAACATCCGACCAGAAGCATATAGACCAGAATTAGCGGCGGATAGAATAGCGGTTAAAATAACAAAATTCATAATATCAGCCGAATAGGGGATACCAATACTTTCGAACACTTCAACAAATGGACTTTTGATTACACCAGCTTGCTCCATTGGTAGTAGCGCTGCTAATACAAAAATTGTACCGACGAAAAAGATGATTAATCTGAAAATAGTGGTTTTAATCGCTAATGGAATTGATTTTTCAGGCTGATGGGTTTCACCAGCAGCTATACCAATAAGTTCGGTTCCAGAAAAAGCAAAATTAACTGATACCATGGTCATAATTATTGGCGTAATACCATTTGGAAACCAGCCATGCTCGGTAATATTATGTAAAAATGGAGCTGGCATATCATTTTTCATC
Organism: Gilliamella sp. wkB195; assembly: GCF_001690445.1. NCBI lineage: Bacteria > Pseudomonadati > Pseudomonadota > Gammaproteobacteria > Orbales > Orbaceae > Gilliamella > Gilliamella sp. wkB195. The sequence continues at coordinate 37,370 of NZ_LZGP01000035.1, read as the reverse complement.
GGAATTATGCCAAAAATAGCTGCGCTTCCGGCAATGATAAATACTACGATAGTGATGACTTTTATTATCGAAAACCAAAACTCACTTTCGGCAAAAAATTGAGCGGTAATCATATTCAACATAAAAATGACTATGCAAAACACTAAACACCACTGCCATACTGAAACTTGCGGAAACCAATATTGCATACACAATCCGGCAGCGGTAAAGCTTGATCCTAATGCGACAGTCCAAGTTAACCAATAAAGCCAGGCTACCGTATAGCCTGTAGCAGGGCTAATAAATCGTGATGCATAGGTATGAAAGGCACCTGTTTCAGGCATAGCCACAGCAAGTTCACCTAAACATAACATGACAAGATAAACAACTAATGCGCCAATTAAATAGGCAATGATTGCTCCAATTGCCCCAGCAGTGGCAATAATATAACCGGTATTAAAAAATAGACCGGTCCCAATTACACCACCTAAAGATAGCATAATTAAATGCCGAGTTTTCATGGTGCGTTTAAATTGATTTTCATTACTAACAGAAGAATGTTTATTCATAAAATTTATTTTCAGTTAAAGTAAAAGAATTCATAATTCTAAGTAAGTTGAATTATGATTTAAATATTCATCTATCATTGTTTAAACAAATATTTCATTTTGTGATTTGATATAACTAATCAAATAATATGTATCGGATTTACAAATAAATTGTTTATTGAAGCTATCCCGCCAAAAGGTGGCGGGATAAATTAGTGATAAAGAGTTTAACTTTTAAAAATGGTTTTGAAGCTCTTGAAAACTCATTTTTTTGCCATTAAGGTTGAATTGACCACTTTGTTTAGTGTATTCAATTTCAGTGAATATACCTTCCACATCTCCTTTTTTAAATAAAATTGCTGGATATGGAGATCTATTAAAAGATCTTTCAACGATGAATTGCATTTGTTTAGCATCAGACTCAAATTGTTGTTCAGAAATATTTTCATTTTCTGGATTATCAAATTGAGTCTTAATACGTGCTATAACTTTGTATGGTGCATCAAGATTTACTTTAAATTGGTTAAGTTGATCGATATTTTGAGCCAATCTGAAACTTGACATTATAGTGAAATCAGAAACATCAAAAAATGCGCTGTAGTTAAAATCACCGGCTGCATTGTGCCAATTGACTTTTTTGATGTTTATTTTGGTATTAGGTGAACTATGTTTAATTTTAGCTAAAAACGGCGCTGCTTCCGGGTAAATTTCTAAAAAAGATTTATCTAATCCTTCAAAATCAAATTCAAACGAACCATTACCAATGTCTTGTTTACCATATTTAAATGAATCAATCTTGAATGCAAAATCACCATTTAAACCACTCTCTTTAGCTTCTAACACATAATTCCAAGCTAAATTTTTCAGAGAAATTTCAGGTGTATTGTTAACAGATTCAAAATTAAAATAGAAATCATCAACGCTAGCATTTAAAGTATATTTGTTTTGAAAATCTGCATCATTAACAACTTTTAAATTGGTTATTTTTAATTGATTATCTGCATCATGTTGATAATTAATTTTACTTGCTTCAATCGAAATTGATGGGGCAACAAAATTAATGTTTCCTGAAGCACGCCAATTTATCTCACCAAGATCAAGTTTACCATCAGCATCTTCAACTCCGATATCTTTCAAATCAAGTACAATTGGTTGAGTTGATATGTTATAGTCTATGAAGTCAGAGTAAGACAGGCTTACATGACCTTTCATAAATGGCTGATTACCCGCTTTTTTCCATAAATCAGGATTAAATTGCTCACTATTTTGAAATTCAATCCAAGCTTGTTGAGGTGTGAATACACCATTTTTTAACGCTTCAATTGGAAAAGGACCATGATGAATAATCACATCATCATCGTATAATACAACTGTTTTTGAATTTTCAATGTTTGTTACAGCTAATTTTATGTGTGTTTTAGTTGAGAAGAGGCTTTTTTCGTCATTTGTATGCGTGATTTGTACCTCAAAATTATCCTGTAAGCTATTAACTTCTTGGGTTAAATTTTTTAATGTGCTATCAAGACCATTTTCAATTACATTTCCGGTATACCATGCAGTACCAACATACCCCAAACCTAATATTGCAATAACACCAACTGCTAATTTTGTTTTCTTCATTTTTACTCTCTTAATTTCTATTACTTGTTAGTTACTTTTCTAAAATTAATAATTTTTACTGCTTTTTACTTCGGGTTTAAGACTAATTGGGTTTTAATTCATTATTATTTTAATAGTTCCAATACATCACTTTTATTATAAATTTTTCCATTAATATTAACATCATTGCTATCTTGAAGTATATCAATAAATAAACCTTGCTCTCCGTCTTTACTAAAGGTAAATAATGGCGAATCATTAGACATATGTGCCAATATGTCTTGGACTATTTTTTTAGATTTATTAAATTGATCCTCTGTTATACCACTATTATTAGGAGAATAATATTGAGCAAATGTACGCGCTAGTACGTTAAGCGGGGCGTTCACGTGTAATGTAAAGTTATTGATGTTATCTAACGGATCGTTAATTATATAAATTTTATTAAGATTAGTAACATCAAGTAAACCTTTGATATTGATGTCACCATTATCATTATGTAAATTTAATTTTTTTAACTCAAATCGACTATTGATAGGTTGATTATATTGAGTATCTTCATCGATAAACGCTGCACCAAATTCCGCCTTATCTAACCCTTGATAATCAATATTTATTTCTGCTTTTCCTAACTCTTGTTGTCCATATAAGATCGAGTCAATACTACCGCTAAAAAAGCCATTTAGAGTACGGCTATCACCAAAATTAACTTTCTGATTGACTGAAATTTTATTTACTTTTATAGCAGGTCGTTTATCGTCTGACTCAGGAATTAAGGTAAACTTATCGAGGTTAGCTTGTAAGGTTATATTTTGATTATTGGAATCAATAGTGCTATCTACTTTTAGATTGTTTATTAAGAAAGTGTCATTATCGGACTTAGTAAAGTCATAATCAGGATTGAAAAAAGCATCTCTTAGATTTGTATTTAAAGAATCTAAACTCAATAAATAATGAGTATTTGTTGATTGTTTTTCGCCAGCAAACTCAATGTGAAGTTTATCTAAAGTGAAATATACATTAGCTTTTTTGGTGTGAAATCTATCTAAATCCAGCGTTATCGAAGGTATAGGGGAATCATTATTACTAATAAATGTAAAACTACCATTACCTAATTCGTATTCAAGATTAATATTAGTTTCGAACTCCCTTTTTTCACTAAATTTTCGACTAAAAAGTTTCATGATCAGATTATTACTATAATCCAAACTAATGTAGCCAGTAATAAATGGTTGATTTCCCATAGCTTCCCATAACGCAGGTTTAGCTTCTTGGCTGATTTCATAATCAATCCAAGCCTGTTGTGGTGAAAATATACCTTGTTTTAAAGCTGCAATTGGGAATGGTCCATGATGAATAGTAAAATCTTTATCAGCTAACGTTAATACATCCTCTGAACTTCCATCTTTGGGTGTTAACGTCATATAGATGTGTGTTTTGGTTGAAAACAGATGTCTTTCATGATTAGAATGGGAAATGTTTAACTTAAAGATATTTTGCGCATTGTTAAATTTTGCAACAGTTTCGGGTAACGTATTGTATAGTTCCTTTTCTATTACGATACCTGTATGCCATGCAATACAAATATAGCCTAATATAGCAATAGTAATAATGGTTAATATAGCAATAGTAATAATAGTTAATATTGTTTTTTTCAATTCTTATGTTCCTGTATATTTCGAGCTATTTTTCTTGATGTTCAGCAAAATCAGCTAATAAATTTTTAATATAATCAATGCGTTCAATGCGCTCTAAATCAGCTTTGAGTAATTTTAATCGATTTGTTCCTTCCAAGCGATAATTTTTTGGTGATTTTTGAATTGTTTCAATTAAATAATCAACTGAAATTTTGTTGTTAGATCCAAACTCAATAAAACCACCTTTTTCACCAAATTCAATTTTTGTAATACCTAATTTTTGTGCTTGATAACGGATTTTCGTTATTTCTAATAAAAAAAGTACCGGATCAGGTAGCTGACCAAAGCGATCGCGCATTTCGACTTGAATATCGGTTAATTCATCTAAACTTTCGATGCTTGCAATTCGCTTATATAGTGACAATCGAGTATTGACATCGGGGATGAAATCATCAGGAATCAACGTTGGTAATCGTAACTCAACTTCGGTCTGTTGATTATTAAGTAATGATTCAAGAGTCGGTTCTTTGCCTTCCTTAAGAGATTTAACGGCATCTTCAAGTAATTCGATATAAAGGTTAAAACCAATTGTTTCAATCTGCCCACTTTGATCACTGCCTAATAATTCGCCTGCACCACGGATTTCAAGATCATGTGTAGCTAAAGCAAAACCAGCACCTAAGTCCTCTAATGTAGCGATAGCATCAAGACGTTTTTTAGCATCTTTACTTAGTAATTTAGGGTGTGGTGTTAATAAATAAGCGTAAGCTTGGTGATATGAGCGTCCAACTCGACCACGCAATTGATGTAATTGTGCTAAACCAAATTTATCGGCTCTTTCAATAATAATAGTGTTGGCATTAGGGATGTCGATTCCGGTTTCGACAATGGTAGTACACACCAATAAGTTGAATCGTTGATGATGAAAGTCATTCATTACGCGCTCTAAATCGCGTTCATGCATCTGCCCATGACCAACTGCAATTCGTGCTTCAGGTACCAATTCAGCTAACTTTTCAGCCACATTTTCAATATCTGATACGTCATTGTGTAAGTAATAAATTTGACCACCGCGCAAAATTTCACGCAAGATGGCTTCACGAATAACTAAGTTATCATATTCTCGAACAAAGGTTTTTACCGCTAATCGGCGAGCAGGTGGTGTAGCGATAATTGAGAGATCACGCATACCACTCATTGCCATATTTAGCGTTCGAGGAATTGGGGTTGCCGTTAAGGTTAAAATATCGATATTGGCTCGCATCGCTTTAATTCGCTCTTTTTGGCGAACACCAAAGCGATGCTCTTCATCAACAATTAAAAGCCCTAAATCTTTCCATTTTACATCTTCTTGTAAAAGTTTATGGGTGCCAATAACAATATCGATTTTACCTTCAGCGAGTTCTTGAATTATAGCTTGTTGCTGTTTAGCGGTTTTAAATCGTGACAAACTTTCAATGCGAATTGGCCAATTGGCAAATCTATCACAAAAACTTTCATAATGTTGCTGAGCAAGCAAGGTAGTCGGGACTAAGACTGCGGTTTGTTTATGATTTATCACCGCTAAAAATGCAGCACGAATTGCCACTTCGGTTTTACCAAAACCAACATCACCACAAACTAATCGGTCCATAGCATAAGGTGAGCACATGTCACCAATAACAGCACCAATGGCATTTTGCTGATCTTCCGTTTCTTGGTAAGGAAAAGCTTGGCAAAACAGCTCGTATTGTTCACGATCTTGTTTGAATTCGAAGCCTGGCTTACTTTCGCGTTCAGCATAAATATCTAACAATTCAGCTGCAACATCTCGTACTTTTTCGGCAGCTTTTTGTCTAGCTTTACTCCATGCATCAGTACCTAATTTATTGAGTGGAGCATTTTCTTCATCACCACCAGAATAACGGCTAATTAAGTTTAGCGATGAAACGGGTACATAGAGTTTGGTATCATTGGCATAAAGTAAAATAAGGTATTCAGCAGTAATACCACCTGTTTCTAATGTGGTTAAACCAGCGTAGCGACCAACACCATGCTCAAGATGTACAACAGGCTTACCAGGTGTTAATTCTGCTAAACTACGGATTAAACTGTCAGTATTAATTGCCTGCTTGCTCTCTTTCTTACGACGAATAACTCGACGGCCCAATAATTCGTTTTCAGTAATAAAGGCCAAATTTTGTTGATGATCGATAAAACCTTGTTCGCTAGCACCAATCATTAAACAATAACGGTTATCCGATTGTTGGCTAAGTTGAGTGATGGTGGTTGGATGTATTCTTATACGGCCTAATATTTCTAGCAATGCATCTTTTCGACCTTCTGATTCGACTGAAAAAATAATCTTGCCATTAAAATTTTGAGTAAATTGTTCAAAATGTGAATAGGGATTTTTCTGCTGAATCTGTATAGCTATTTCAGGCAGTAAACTAAATGGTAAATTAATACTTTTGTTCGATTCAGTGATTTGAGCGCGTGAAACCGTAATTCGTGGATAGTGTTTGAAATGAGCAAAGATTTCATCGGTTTTTGACCAAATAATTGTTGGTTCTAAAAGCGGTCGCATAGGATCGACTTTTCGGCTCTCATAACGCTGAGTAATATCTTGCCAATATTTATTAGCAAACTGTTCGATATTAGCAGTGTTAATGATCAGTGTATTAGATAAAAAATAGCTGAATAGTGACGTGAGTGGTTCATTAAAGAATAATGCCTGCCAATACTCAATACCGGTTGGTAAAATATTTTTACTGACTTGTTGGTAGATACTTTCAGGGTCTAACCTTACTTCAAATCTCTCTCGCCATTGGCTTCTAAACAATTCTATTGATGTTTTATCAAAAGGAAACTCATGAGCAGGTAGTAGTTGAATTTCGGTAATTTCATCGAGAGTCCGTTGAGTTTCGACATCAAAGGTCCGAATGCTGTCTATTTCATCATCAAAGAAATCAATACGGTAAGGGCTTTCACTGCCCATCGGATAGATATCAAATATTGCTCCGCGAGTAGCATACTCACCATGTTCCATGACTTGACTAACTGAACGATAACCCGCATTTTCAAGTTGCAAGCGTAGATTTTCCCGACTTATGGCTAAGCCTTTTTTCATCATAAAGACATGCCCACCTAAATAGTTCTGCGGGCAAACTTTTTGCATAAGCGTATTAATTGGTAAGATTAATGCACCTTTGGTCAAATGCCCTAGATTATATAGGCAAGATAATCGTTCTGACACGATATCTTGGTGCGGGGAAAAGCTATCATAAGGAAGCGTTTCCCAATCGGGAAAGAAGATCGACGGATAGTGTGAAAATTGTTTTAGCTCTTCATGAAGACGAGTTGTTTGTAGCATATCATCTGTAACGATCACCACTAAACCATCATGTGCGTCAATGACTTGTGCACAAAATTGAGATAATGAAGAACCGACAAGTTGACCAACTTGTTTAACTTCACCTGATTTTTTAGGAATGATGCTAGAAATATTATTAGGCATGTTGGAATAATAGATAATTGCGACAAAGTTATCGTGATATTATAACGTAATTATATGGTTGTTTTCTATAACTGTTTAATCCTGTATGATAAGCAACTAAAATTTAAAAAGTTGATTGAAAACTTCAGGTATTTAATAACTATTATGTCAAAGATATTTCGTCCATTAGTATTTTATATTGGTTTACGCTATGTATATGGGCAAAAAAACGATGGTTTTGGCCGCTTTGTTTCCTGGCTGTCTATGATTGGAATCATGCTTGGTTCTATCGGTTTAATTGTAGTATTGTCGGTAATGAATGGGCTGGAAGAGCAGATGCAAAATAGTATCTTAAAGTTTTTTCCTCAAGCACAAATTACCTCTAAAACAGGTAAAATTGATTCTAGTATTATCACTTCATCGCAATTTGAAAATATCCAAGGTGTTGAGCGGATAACGCCGATTATTACAGGTGATGTGGTTTTACAAAGTCAACAAAGTATCACGGTCAGCACCTTAATGGGGATTACTGCTGACGACCACGATCCGATTGAAGATTATGTTTATGCTGGTTCAATCGATACCTTACAGGCAGGCAGCTATAATGTAATATTAGGGCAGACGTTAGCCGATCAATTGGGTGTGATAGTTGGCGATAAGATTCGCTTGATGGTCACCGATGCCAGTCAGATTACACCAGTAGGGCGTATTCCTTCCCAACGTTTATTTACCGTGAGCGGGTTGTTTTCCGTTAATCATGATATCAATCAAGCGTTAATTTATATCAATCAAACTGATGCTAGAAATTTATTACGTTATCCTGTTAATAATATTAGTGGCTGGCGTCTATTTTTAGCTCATCCACTTGAAATTTCGTCAGTAACAAAAAATCCATTACCTGAAGACTTGGTGTTTACCGATTGGCGAGCAAAACGTGGTGAGCTGTTCCAAGCTATTAAGATGGAAAAAAATGTGATGGGGCTGTTGATTAGTTTAATTGTAATTGTTGCGGCATTTAACATTATTACTTCACTTAGCTTATTAGTTATGGAAAAACAAGGCGAAGTGGCCATATTAAAAACGCAGGGTTTATCACGCTTTAAGATTATGCTGATTTTTATTATTCAAGGTGCTAGTTCAGGTGTCATTGGAACTTTATTAGGTAGCGCCATTGGTTTGTTACTAGCCTCATATTTAAATGAGTTGATGTCGGTGCTTGGTTTATCCTTTGCTGGTATTGAATTACCAACGCTAGTTGAACCTGCACAAATTATATTTATTATTTTCGGATTACTTATGTTATCGCTAATTTCAACTATTTATCCTGCATATCGTGCAGCCAATATCCAACCAGCCGAGGCTTTACGTTATGAATAATTCACAGCCACTTCTTTCAGCTAAAAATCTCTATAAAACCTATAAAGAAGGCAAAATGGTGACCGAGGTATTAAAAGATGTCTCGTTTGATATCTATCCTAAATCATTGCTGGCAATTATTGGTAGCTCTGGCTCAGGTAAAAGTACTTTGTTGCATTTGCTTGGTGGATTAGACAAACCAACTTCAGGTGAAATCACATTTAAATCTCAACAACTGAATCGCTTATCAGAACAAGAAAAAGCACATTTGCGTAACCAAGAAATTGGATTTGTATATCAGTTCCACCATCTATTGCCTGACTTTACTGCGCTTGAAAATGTAGCAATGCCTTTGTTGATTGGAGGCACTTCACCTAGCGAAGCTAAAAAACGTGCTATGGCGATGTTAGAGTCGGTGAATCTCGTTAAACGTGCTAATCATCGTCCATCTGAACTATCAGGTGGTGAACGTCAACGCGTTGCGATAGGACGAGCGTTGATTAATAATCCGGCACTCGTGATGGCTGATGAACCAACGGGTAACTTAGATAAATCAACAGCTGATTCAATTTTTGAGTTACTGATAAAACTTAATCGTGAACATGGTACGGCTTTTTTAGTGGTTACGCATGATCTCGCTTTAGCAAATCAACTCGATCATCAATTGATTATGAGTGATGGGCAGTTGTCTCATTCGGTGAAATAAAGGTAAATGGATTATGAATTTATCATTAATCACAGCCATAAAATTCCGTAAAGGACGCCGTAAAAGCGGTATGGTTTCGTTGATATCAATTATTTCAACTCTGAGCATCGCTATAGGTATTGCTGCGCTGATCATTGGCTTAAGTGCCATGAATGGTTTTGAGCGTGAATTAAATGATCGAGTTTTATCGGTCGTGCCTCATGGACAAGTTTATTCTCATATGGGCAATTTGGAAAATTGGGAACATATTCAAACTGAACTGCAAGAAAATAAACGTATTGTATCTGCCATGCCGTTTGTTAGTTTTACGGGATTGATTGAAAATGGTAGCAAGCTTGGTGCGGTTGAAGTGCAAGGGCTTGACCCAGAACAAGAAAAGAAGATAAGTGCATTACCTAATTATGTACTTAATAATAAATGGCAAGATTTTAAAGCAGATAATCAACAAATCATTTTAGGTGCCGGTTTAGCTAAATCACTTGCAGTTCAAGAAGGGCAGTGGGTTTCTTTGCTTATTCCGGTTTCAAACAATCCAGAACAACTTAAACCACCTCGTCGAGTTCGTTTACAAGTACATGGTATTTTAGATCTTAGTGGTTCATTGAGTAACAATGTGGCTTTATTACCTTTAACTGATTCACAAAAGCTACTCAATATTGGTGACAGTGTCACAGGATTGATGATCAATGTAGATAATGTTTATCAAGCTAGTGATATTATTGGCCAGGCAACGTTGAATCTTGAAGAGAATCTCGATTTTAATAGTTGGGAACGTACATTTGGATTTATGTATCGTGATATTCAAATGATTCGACAAATTATGTATTTAGCGATGATTGTCGTAATTGGCGTTGCTTGTTTTAATATAGTATCGACGCTAGTTATTGCAGTTAAAGATAAGCAACGAGATATCGCTATTCTTAAAACACTTGGCGCAACCAATAATCTTATAAAACGTATTTTTATTTGGTATGGTGTAATTTCAGGTTTGATTGGTAGTGTGATTGGCGTGGTGCTTGGCGTTATCGTTTCATGGCAACTTTCAAACATAATGGGTATTTTTGAGTCGATGATGGGACATAAAATCTTAAATAGCAACATCTATTTTGTTGATTTTTTACCATCCGAAATTCATTTATTTGATGTTGTCATTGTATTTATTACAGCAATGTTATTAAGTTTGATTGCCAGCTATTACCCAGCTCGAAGAGCGTATAAAATTGATCCGGCTCGAGTGCTAAGTAGTTATTAATAAATTAGATAAAATAATAAAGGCGCAAAGTTCAATTTGCGCCTTTATTTTTAATAATTAAAACCATATGTTGTTTTATAATATTGATAAATTGAATATAACAGCAAACACGATGCCGCAAAGAGGATTAAGATTAATAGAGTGTAAATATTGCTTTGATAGCGAAATTTTTTCAAACAGACCGTAACTATCCCACCTAGAATAAACCCTGTAATCGCACCACCAATGTGCGCCATATTGTCAATAGAAGGTAACAAACCTAATCCCAGAGTCAGAAATAAACTGATTACAATAGACTTGATAGGCATCTCTTGCAGATCGGTACGATTGATGAGCGAATAGGCAAGCAGTGCAGTGATAATACCTAAGATAGCCCCCGAAGCACCACAACTAATAACACTATGACGAATGGTTGAAACGTCACTCGCTAAGCTACCAAATAAGCCGGACAATAAGTAGATACCAATAAAAGAAAATGGTGGGATCAATCGTTCTAAAACAATCCCAACACTCCATAATGCTAACATATTCATAGCAAGATGAGCTAATCCTGCATGTACAAAGATATTGGTAAATAAACGCCAATATTCACCAGAAAAAGTTAACTGAGCAACATCCGCACCCCAGTCAATCAAGAAGGCGTTTTCCATATATGTTGAAAAACCACGAGAATCAAGTAGATGAGAAATAACAAACCATGCAACATTAAGCAGAACTAAAATACTAGTAACTTTTGCTTGTTGAAATAAATATTGAAGATTTCTTAGATTGCCCATGTGGTGGAGTATCCCTTTTGAAAAAAATAAATCATAACTAAGTTAGATAGATGTGTTAATCCAGATGCTTACCTAAAATAACTAAATCACGCTTGACGCCATCAAGTTCGGCAATTTTGGGGAGTAGGGCCCAATGTTGATAATGAAGCTTTTCAAATAGTTTTATGCTAGGCGTATTGTGTCCAAAAACATAGCTAAGTATGGCTTCGATACCAATTTGCTTAGCAAATAATTCAATTTCAGTCACTATGGTTTGACCGATTTTCTTCCCTCTAAAATCTTGATGAATGTATAAACTAATTTCAACCGTTTTATCGTAAGCCGGACGGCCATAAAATGATGATAAGCTCACCCAACCACAAGGTTGATTTTGATATTTGATTAACCAAAGTGGGCGTTTTTGTGGATTATGCTGATCAAACCACGCTAAACGACTTTCAACAGACACCGGCTGTAAATCAGCTGTAACTTGGCGATTAGCAATTGTTGAATTATATACATCCACGATAAAGGGCAAATCATCTAAAGTTGCATCTGTATAAGTAATCATAAGTTTAAAAGAAAAGTGATTAGTTTGCATAATTGTAATGGCTTTGTTATGTACAAGCAACCAAAGGCGATTTAATAACTAAAAAAAGAAAATGGTTTAAAAGAATTTACCAAAAAACCCTTTCCTCAACATTTTTGACACCATTTCAATAATAAATAAATTAGCAAAAAAAGTTGAGGAGCGGGGTTTTTGAGGTTTAATTTAGCTGATTTTATGCTGATTAAAATAATCAATTATTGCTTGATTGACTGTTGAAGTTTTAATGTTTTTACGCCATATCAGATAAATATTTATTTTTAATTTTTTATCTTGGCTGTTGATCAACTTTTTATAGATAACACCATCGACTTTCATTTGTGTCATCGATTGTGGTAAAAGCATTATTGCTTTACTCAATGCAACTTCCAGTAGCATAGATAAATTATCAGCGAGTTCGGTACGACGATGTAGTGGGTGGTTTAAGCTATTGAAAACCTTTTCACACTGGTCGTAAAAAAATGGATTTAAATGTTGTTTAAACCAAAACAGAGGTAAATCAATCACATCATTAAGATTAACTTTATCTTGTTTACTGCATGGGTGATGAGCTGGTAATACTAAGGTCATGGGTTCTTGATAGATTAGTATTGAGTTTTCATTAAAATCTCTAGTTGGATAGTCGGAAACAAAGGCAAAATCAATATTGCCTTTTTGTAACTCAAGTATTAGCTCTTTAGAGGTATAGTTATGTTTATATATTTCTGTTTCATCACTAAATTTGGATAAAAACGATTTGAAATAAGGAATATAGTCAAAACTTAAGGTTTTAGTTGTTCCTATAATAACTTTTTCTAGATGCTTTGTTGATTTAACCATTGAACAAAGATCACTTAATAATTGTGTTACTTTAGATTTTAGTATTTCGCCTTCATTGGTTAATACAATATTGTGAGAGTTTCTTAAAAAAAGTGTGCTTTGTAGGGTTTCTTCCAAATTTTTAATTTGAGTTGAAAGAGGAGGTTGGCTAATACCAAGTTTTTTGGCTGCGCCAGTAAAACTAAGTTCTTCACAGACCGCAATGAAATATTGTAATTGCTTAATAGTCGGTAATCTTTTGCTGTAAATGTCCATAATTACACAGTTCTTAATACATCAATTAGTTTGGTGTCCAAATCGTCGTATAGTTTTTTAGCACGATAATCATTTAGTTATTATGAATGAGTTTTACATCTTTTGCTAATCATCATTTTTTTCTATACGATTTTCGTATAACAAAATATGTATTTTTAAATTAGCTATTTGTCAGATAGTCTTCTTGAAAACTAATCAATCTTTATTATGAAATCTATGTTAAAAGAAGAAACAATACAGAAAAAATCCAGTCTAATTTTATCAGCAATTTTAATTGTGCTATTAGTCGGCTCGGTTTATATAAGTCAACTTATCTTTCAAGAAATATCAAAAAGTTATCATATTGATATTTTAGAAGCGAGAAATGTGTTTAGTTTATCTTGTTTTTTTTATGCCATTTCTTTTTTTATTTATGGTCCACTCTCGGATAACGTTTCAACAAAGTTATTAGTTCTGATTGGTAGTATTGGTACCATTTGTTGTCTTATTTTATCGGTGATCATTGATTGTTTTAATTTATATTTGGTTGTTATGTCATTAATAGGCTTTTTTGCAGCTGCTGTTCCTGCTGCTTTGTTTGCTTATACCGCTAAAAACACGCCAAATCATAAGTTACCACAAGCAATGGGAATTATGATTTCAGCTTCAATTGTTGGCATCATTTTTAGCCGTAGTGTGATTGCGATGTTAACTGATTTTTGGTCTTGGCAGATTGCTTTTATCATTTATGCGGGATTAATCATTGTAGCATGTCTTTTTGTTCCTTTTGGTATAAAGCAAACAACAAATCAATCTCCAACAACCAGTTTGATAGGTACGTATTTATCTGCACTTAAAATATTTCTAGATAAAACTGTCGTTATTTTTTTAGTAATCGGTTTTTTACTATTTTTTGTTTATCTTGGAATATCTTCTTTACTCACTTTTTATTTGAAAGGCGCACCTTTTTACTTATCTTCAACCGTTTTAGGTTGGTTGAATTTTGCTGGTCTAAGTGCGGTTGTTGGTAGCATGATCACTGGTAAGTTAACTCAAGTCATCAATGAAAAATACTTATTCATTATCTGTCTGTTAGCTGTATGTATGTCGATTGTCACTATCGGATTTAGCTCATCATTATATGTTATTGGATTAGGCATTTTTTGTTTATTCCTATTCGTATTTGGTATTCAACCATTAGTTATTGCAATGCTAAATAAAATTGTACCAATCAGTTCTAGAGGTGCTATTTCGTCTTTATATCTTCTTGCTTGTTTAGCTGGCGGTAGTATTGGTACTTATTTACTCGGTATTGTTTATCAAAATAAAGCTTGGAATGGAGCCATAATACTTTGTGTCTTTTTGTCTATCGTTAATTTAATCCTAGCGTTAATTGCTATTCGATCAATTAAAAATAGTATTAAAAATTAATGTGTTATAAATAAGGAAATTAATAATGAAAAAATTTTTACTGCGTATGTCGATGTTTATATTTTGCTGTTTTTATGGAGGGTCATCTATGGCAGGTTTAACAAAGATTTCCTCAGACTTCAATGCTCCAACAGGAATCGCATTTGATAGTAAAGGTGGGATGTATGTGACAGATTGGTCAAATAATTCAATTTTGAAAATAAATGCTAATGGTAAAAAAGAGACTTTTTATTCAGGTATATCTTCACCAGCTGGAATAGTTTTTGATGCAAAAGATAATATGTATGTTTCATCTTATGGCGATGATTATATTTTAAAAATTAATCGTGATGGTAAATCACAAAAAATTTCTGATGGTTATCATACGCCTACCGGAATCGCTTTTTCTAATCAGGGGCAATTACTCATCACTAATCGTTCAACAGGTGAAATTGTTTCGCTTGATCTTCAAACAAAACAAAAAAATATTGTTGCTCGTGGATTAACTACACCAGTTGGCGTGACTCAATTAGCGGATAATAGTTTAGTTGTTTCTCAATACAGTGGACGTCTAACTATGATCAGTCCAAATGGTACTCAAACGGAACTCGGCGCCGAATTTAATCGCCCAGGTGTAGGTATTGTACTAATTGCCCCAAATGTAGTGGCAGTGGTTGATAATGGTGCAGGTATGGTGCGAAAAATTGATGTACAAAGCAAAAAAGTGACGACATTAGTTTCGAACTTATCTCAAGCTGTTGCATTAGCTTATCATAATAGCCATTATTACATTGGCACATGGGGTGACGGTAGTGTATATGAGTTTAATAATTAACTATTTATCACTAGCAATTATTTATCCTTGAGGGGAAAGAAAAAAAGTTGAGGAGCGGGGTTTTTTGAGGTTTTATTTAAATGATTAAAATCATTTACATTAATTCTTTATATTATTACGCCGCCTCGACTAAATATGTTAAATAAACTTTCTATTCTGATTGAAGCTGTATTTTACTTTATACTTTTATGAATTATTCATTTATCTATTTCATCATCAGTTTAATTAAGCTTATTGATAAAATTTATCGATATTGAAGATACTCAAAAGATTTCTTATACTTCAATAATCACTCTTCCGCGAGTAATATCACTAATATTCTTTTTAAGTGTGAGTAAATTGTCTTGCGTGATAGCGATGCCGACTGTGACACCTTCTGCATCAAAATTTTGTTGTTCAATAATTGCATCGAGTTCCTTCAGTCGGTTTTCTATGATAGGCCACTCGTTATAGTAACAGTGAAATTCTAAGGTTGTTCTGGCAATAAGTTCTATTAATTCAGCTTGTTGTAAGCAATGGCTTGCTGAACCACCATAAGCACGAATTAAACCACCTGTGCCTAATTTAATTCCGCCAAAGTAGCGAGTCACAACAACGACGACCTGATCGCAATCTTGTCCTTCAATAGCCGATAGAATAGGGCGCCCAGCAGTGCTGGTAGGTTCTCCATCATCATTGAAACGATATTGTTGTCCTATTTTCCATGCCCAACAGTTGTGAGTTGCATTTGGATCACTAATGCTATCAATAAATTGCGTAGCCTGCTCCGCATTTATAATGGGTGCCGCATTGACAATAAAGCGACTTTTTTTTATTTCTTCGGTTAATTCGGTTGGATTTGCTAATGTATAAGGCATACTTATTCTGGTAAAATCATTTTATTGTAACTAATAATACTCAGCAGAGTTGAAATGTCTATTAATTTAGCACAATTAAAACTTTCACAACAGCAATTAGCCAATCAGGTTAGCTTGGTGGATGATTTTAACCCAGCAATAAAATTGATTGGTGGGACGGATGTCGGTTTTGAACAAGGTGGCATGATAACTCGTGCTGCGATTGTGATATTGACATTTCCTGATTTTGAAGTGGTTGAATATAATATTGCTCGATTGGAAACAAATTTTCCTTATATTCCAGGATATTTGTCTTTTCGGGAGTATCCAGCATTGCTTAAAGCATGGCAACAGCTTAAGCACAAACCTGATTTGTTGTTGGTTGATGGGCAGGGTGTTGCTCATCCCAGACGATTAGGAATTGCAAGTCATTTAGGTTTATTGCTCGATATACCTACGATTGGTGTAGCAAAAAGAAAATTATGTGGACAATTCGAGCCTCAATCGAAAAAAGCGGGAAATGTAACGCCTCTGTTTGATAAGCAAGAACAGATAGGCTGGGTTTTACAAAGTAAAGATAATTGTAATCCGTTATTTGTTTCCGCAGGGCATAGAATCAGTCAGGACAGTGCATTACATTGGGTCAAACAATGTTTACGCGGTTACCGTTTGCCGGAGCCAACTCGTTGGGCTGATGCAATTGCGTCCAATAAGCCATTATTTAGAAAGTTTAGTCATGCCAAATAATCAGCTACCATTAAAAAAAGGTGGATTTACCTTTAAGCGTTTTTTTGTTGCCCATGATAAAAGTCCCATGAAAGTGACAACGGATAGTTGCTTGTTAGGTGCATGGGCTCCTATTAAACCTGATATACAAAATGTTTTAGATATTGGTACTGGGTGTGGTGTTATAGCATTGATGCTTGCCCAACGTTTAGAAAACTATTCATGTCAAATTGATGCGATCGACATTGATCCGCAAGCGATTATGCAATGTCAGCAAAATAGCTTAAATGCTAATTTTCAAACGATCCAAGCATTAAATATCAATGTTAATCAATTTAGAATAGATGATAATGCTTGTTATGATTTGATTATAACTAATCCACCTTATTTCCAATCAGCAGTCGAATGTCGAAATACAGAACGTCAGTTGGCTCGTTATACCGAGAGTTTAAACTATCAGCAACTTATTGATGCGGTAATTCGTTTATTAAAACCAAATGGATTATTTTGTTTAGTCTTACCTTATCATGTTGCAGATAAATTTAAACAGTTATGCGAGTTAAATAGGTTATTTTTATGCAGTGAAATGCAAGTAAAATATTCAGCTGATAAGGATTTTTCGTTGGCACTGATGGCCTTTTCATTTCATCAAAATGATAATTTCCTTAGTCAATCATTGTGTATGCGTGATGACCATGGGAGGTATTCTCAACCATTTAGAGAATTATTGGCTGATTTTTATCTGTTTCGTAAATAATGCCTTTTTGGTTATTGCGGAATAATGTAGAAGTATATTATCGCTATAATAGCTAGTATAACTATGGTTATCGCATAAATTTTGTCATGCAAATAACTGAAAGATGATAGATGCCTTTGTTTTCTTGCATAAAGGTAGAATAATAATCCAACACTATATAAGATCATGGATAGTAATAAATAAGACACTCCACCAGCATAGATTAACCAGAATCCATAAATTGAACCTAGTGTACCGATGAATAATAGATGTTTTTTTCGTTGCCTTATAGATAGTTTAAACACGAATAATGCTGATAGTAGATAGGGGATGAGTACCATTGAAGTTGATAGCTGAATTAAGGTGTTGTAACCCGATTGATAAAAATGTGCCAAAATCATAAGTACACTAATTAAACTCGTTGTTAACCACAATGCATTAGCGGGTGTGCTATTTTTATTGAGTTTACCGAAGCAACTAGGTACGGTATGTTGATTTCCTTGACCTGTTAGAAACAACATTTCAGCCGCTAACATTAACCAAGACAATAATCCACCACTGACCGATACAATCAAACCAATGTTGATACATTTAGCTCCCCAACTACCTACAACATGTTCAATCACTAAGGCCATGGATGGATTTTTCATTTGTGCTAGTTCGTGTTGTGGGACGATCCCTAAAGATAGTACCGAAACACAGACTAATAATAGACTGGTAATAGCAAAACCAAAAAAGGTGGCTCGACTTATACTAATTATATTTTTAGCTCGAGCGGCATAAACTGTTGCACTTTCAATCCCTAAATAAACCCATACGGTATAAAGCATGGTATGTTTTACTTGACTGAGGATGGTTCCTAATTGAGGTGTCCCCCAAAAGTCCATATTGAAAGTATCAACTTTAAACGCTAAAACGACACAAACAATAAATAAACAAATAGGCACAATTTTAGCTAATGTGACTAAACAATTAAGTAAGAATGCTTGATAGATGCCTTTTATGACAAAAAAATGGATAATCCATAAGAATATAAGTCCAGCAATCACAGCGGGAATAGTTGTGCCATTACCAAAATAATTGAAGCACTCAAATGAACCTAATGCGCTAAATAGGATAACTAAATAGCTGCCACATGACATCCATGCCGATATCCAATAGCCCCAAGCGGCATTAAAACCAATATAATCACCAAATCCTTCACGAACATAGCCATATAATCCTTCATTGATTTTGTAAAAACGAATTGAAAGATACTGAAAAATTCGCGTAAGCATAAACATGCCAAATAAGGTTATTACCCATGCAATTAAAATTGCACCTGCTCCAGCCCCTTCGGCCATGTTTTGAGGAAGGCTAAAAATACCACTACCGACAATACTGCCCACTACCATTAATGTAAGTGGGAGTATGCCAAGCTTTTTTCTTACTGGCATATTCATATCGTTTTCTTATTTTTATTGTTCAGTTAAGTTTTAATTAAAATCGCAATGACATACAACTAACTCCGCCATCAATTTTGCGATATTCTGAGGTATCAACTTCGATGACTTGATAGCCAAGCGCTTCAATTTTAGCTTTAGTAATTGGATAACCAGCCGGCATGATGACTCGCTCATTAACCCAGATACAGTTAGCGGCATAACTCTCTTCTTCTGGTATTTCAATAATATTGAGATGTTGAAATTCTGGTTTAGTGATAAATTCACCCGCAGCTAATAAATTATTGTGTTCCAAATAAGCAAGTCCGGTCTTTAGATGTAATACTTTCTCTAAAGTTACCACTGAACCGGATAGTCCGTATTTTTCTAAGATAGCAATCATTTGGTTGGCACCTTCTTGATTGGTACGAGCCGATAAACCAATGTAATAGTGATTCTCAACCATCATAATATCGCCCGCTTCAACAGTGCCAGGGGCGGTAATGTGTTCAACATTATTAGGATAAAATCGTTCAATAGTATCAACGATGATTTCTGTTTCTGCACGACGGCTTACCGCGCCAGGGCGAGTGATAATGGCGCAACAGGGCGTACATAACACGGCATCTTCGACAAAAACAGAATCTGGAAATCGTTCATCGGCTGGTAATATTGTGATATCGACATCGCATTGCTGTAATGCTCGAATGTAGTTGTTATGTTGATCAAGCGCTTTTTGATAGTCTGGTTTTCCTAAATTGGCAGAGGTTAATCCGTTGATAAGTGACTTAGCTGGGGTTCTGGCAATAATATGATTAAATTTTTTCACTGTTTAATTCCTGTTATAAATATTCATTATTTTTGAATAATAATTCATAATAATAACTATTTCAAGAATTAAGTTGATAATTTATGCAAATTGAGTGTGGCGATATTTGTTGTGGTTTGGGCTAGTTAAAATGAAATTAGAGTAGCGGATAAGATAAGCCTGAATTTGATGGCAAAAATAAGGATATTAATAAATGAGGATGTTGGAGACGAATAGGGCGACATTTCGCCCTAAAAATATGTGTTATTCACCGGCAAAATCGACTAATGTGTAACAGTTTATTCCCATATCAGTTAATTTTGTTTTCCCGTGTAAATCAGGTAAATTAATTACAAATGCAGCATCTTGAGCAATACCACCTGCTTTTTGAATTAATTTTGCGGTAGCTGCAACTGTGCCTCCAGTTGCAAGTAAATCGTCAATAATTAACACTCGCTCGTTAGGTTTGATCGCATCGCAATGCATTTCTAAGGTATCTGTACCGTATTCAAGTTGATACTCTTCTTTAAATACTTTACGCGGCAGTTTATTTGGTTTTCTTACTGGTACAAAACCAACGCCTAATGCTAACGCAAGTGGCGCTGCAAAGATAAAGCCTCTAGCTTCGGTGCCAACAACTTTGTCGATTTTTTTATCTTTATAATGCTCAATTAAAAGATCGACTGATGTTTTAAATGCAATAGGGTTTTCAAGTAGACTAGTAATATCACGAAATAAGATACCAGGTTTAGGATAATTTGGAATCGTGACAATACTATTTTTAATAAGTTCAAGTTTTGATTGAGTCATTTTAAATGTTCTCTAACTATTCTCTTCAAGAGCGACTAATTTTTTATTATATACCTTTGCACTTTAGACTGGCAATAAACAAACAGTTAACGCACCGTAAAATAGAGAGATTGGTTAGTTTAAGTACTAATAGGTGTTTTTTATCACGGTTTTACTTTTTACAACTTTTTACAATTAAATACATTATTTAGACAATTTATTTGGCGATTGATGAATAATTGAATAAACTTTATATAGGAAGGAAAATACTATGAAATTTATTAAAATATTTGTCATGTTAGGTTTTGTCTTGTCTAGTTTATTTAGCTATGCCACGACAATTCTACCAAGTTCACAAGTTTCACAAATTAACGTCCGTTCAGAATTGTCTTCACCTATTATTATGGCAGGAAGTGAAGAAACCAATTATTTAAAAGTTTCATTAACTGGTGAAAAAGCGAACTCTAATAAACATGTGCCGATCAATTTAGCGCTTGTTATTGATAAATCAGGTTCAATGCAAGGCGATCGCATAGTAAAAGCGAGAGAAGCTGCTATTTTTGCGGTTAATATGCTAAATGAAGAAGATACCTTATCTATTGTTACTTATGATTATGATGCGAAAGTTATTGTTCCAGCAACTAAAGTAAAGAATAAAGAACAAATTATTAAACTAATCAATAAAAATTTAGTTGCAGGTGGAGGAACAGCCTTATTTGCAGGATTGAGTAAGGGAATAAAACAAGTTGAAAGCCAACTTACGAAAGATAAAGTTAATCGTATTATTTTGTTATCTGATGGTCAAGCCAATATAGGTCCTAGTTCAGTAGCTGAACTTTCTCAATTAGCTATTATTGCGGCTAAAAAGAATATTGCTATTACCACAATGGGGATCGGTTCTGATTATAATGAAATATTAATGTCATCTATCGCAAGTTATAGTGATGGTAATCATGTATTTGTTAATAATACTTTTGATCTTGAAAAAATGTTTGTTCACGAGTTTACTGACGTGATGTCCACGGTTGCTCAAAATGTTGTGATTACTATCCAATTGAAAGATGGCGTTAAACCGGTGCGTTTACTTGGTCGAGATGGTGTAATCAAAGGTAATCAAGTCACGATTAAAATGAATCAATTGTTTTCAAATCAAGAAAAATATGTACTGTTAGAAGTCATCCCTGAGGAAGGAAAAGTTGGCCAAAGTAAAACGTTAGCTCAAATTGATTTATCATATGACAATTTATTGAGAAATAAAGCTGAACACGAAACTCAATTTGTAAGCGTAGCGTATACCGATGATAAAAAGTTGGTCAAGGATTCAATGATTCAAGAAGTTTTAGCTGAATCAGAGATCCAGAAGGTAACCATTGAGAATGAAAAAGCATTAGAGTATTACAATCTAGGTAGGTTTGAAGAAGCAGAAGATATTCTTATTGAAAATAGTAAAAAACTTAGCTCAATTTCAAATTCAGTATCCTCAGAAGAGGCAAAACAAAGATTAAGAGGCCAAATTGAAAAAAATAATATTATGGCTGATGCTGCTAAAGCTGATAAAGACGTTTTCAACAAAATTTCAGCTGAAAAGCAGTTTGAGTCAAAAAGCAATGTAATTAAGAAATAATTATGAAAAGATTAGCAACGATTTTATCTTTAATGATGTTAATAGCGTTTATAAGCTATTTAGGTTGGCGAAGTGTAGAACACGAAGTGTTATTACGAGAAAGCAACCAAATCTTACTCGCCAAAAGCCGTATAAATAATATCAAGTTATCGATTGAATCGTTGCTAAATCAGCGTCTATCTTATTTGAGTAGTTTGTCACTTCAAATTAATGACGACAACGATAAAGCGGAAGATTTATTAGGCTCAGAAACTGATATTAAAAATATTTTTATCATCAATAAAAATAAAATTTTATTTGTAAGTGATGTGTATGATTCGCAATGGCATAAGATAGTAGAATCCATCGCTTTAGATAATTCTGTTTTATTCAATCAACAAGATCATACTGAACAGTTTCAACCAAGTTCTGGTTGGTATCAAATGTATAATCACTTAATTTACTGGTCAATTCAATCGGATAATATTATTGGTTTTGAGCTTTCTAACATCAAACTTTCTTTTGATATGATCAATTTATTAGATAAGCAAGCTTTTGATGATAATTTTAAATTATCCGATGGCGATAAGCAGATTTATACCAATGGTGAAAAATCTGACAATCAAATTTTGATATCGCTTGACTATCCTTTACAAAATTGGCATTTAACCTATTATTATTTCTCCCCAAATGTTGTTAATTTGTATTTATTAGGTTCTGTTGTTATTGGTCTTTTCATTACCGTAATACTTGGATTGATTTTCTATAGCTATCGAGAATATACTCGAACATTGCGCTTAGCAAAACAGCAGGTTAGTTTTGTCGGGCAAGTTTCCCATGAATTTAAAACCCCCCTAACCAATATCACACTATATTCTGAAATGTTGTCAGAGTATCTAGAAGATGAGCCTGCGCCCATTCCTGATTATTTGCATGTAATCAGTGCTGAAAGTAAGAGATTAACTAGGCTAGTTCAAAATGTTTTAAGTTTTAATAAACCACTTAGTGTCAATATAAAACCAGTTAATTTAACCGAGCTAATCAACCAGATTTATAATACCTTTAGTCCTATTTTAGATGCAAAATCGTTACATCTTAATATCACTAATATTGCAAGTGATTGTATTGTTAATACGGATGAAGACAGTGTAATGCAAATTCTCAATAATTTTCTAAGTAATGCTGAGAAATATGCTTCTAAGGGCAAGCAAGTTGATTTATCTTTAACTAAATCGGGAAAACAGGTGATAATTACGGTTCGAGATTATGGTGAGGGCATTGCGAATCATTTATTAAAACAGATTTTTGATCCTTTTTATCGGGTTAGCTCATCCATAACCGAAGGGGTTTCAGGTACTGGAATAGGGTTGACGATTGCCAATCAGTTAGCTAATCAGATCAATGGTGAAATTAAAGTTATGAATCAAAATCCAGGAATTGCGTTTTCACTTATTTTAATGGAGTTAGAAAATGAAGATTTTAATTGCTGAAGACGATAAGCATATTCTTAATGGTATGTCAGATCTTCTAGAAAAAGAAGGTTATACGATTATCAAAGCAAATGATGGTAAAGTTGCACTTGAAATGTTTAATCAACATCAACCCGATTTCATTATTTTAGATATTATGATGCCTGAACTTGACGGTTATTCTGTTTGTCGTGAAATCCGTAAATTAAATGAGGATGTGCCAATTCTATTTTTATCTGCTAAAGATGAAGAGATCGACCGAGTAATTGGATTAGAGCTCGGTGCTGATGATTATATGAATAAGCCATTTGGTATTCATGAACTTAGGGCAAGAATCAAGGCAATTGCCAAACGTTACTTAAAATCAAAATATTCAAATTGCTCTAAAGAAGACTATTTTCAATTTGGTGATTTAAATGTGTATTCTTCCGAATTGTATGCAAAAAGAAACGATCAGGTTATCGAATTAACCTTAAGAGAAATTAAGATTTTAGAGTGTTTATATCAATTTAAAAATCAGGTTGTTACTCGAGATATGCTTTTTGATTACGTTTGGGGATATGATTTTTTACCTAATAGCAGAACGCTCGATCAACATATTTCAAAATTGAGAAAACAAATAGAAATTAATCCATCCACACCAACTTTAATTAAAACTGTTCATGGGATTGGTTATAAACATTAAATTTAATATAAATTTTATGAAGTTCAATTTTATTTTATGCAGGTAACATATTATTTGTAGTAGCTCAAACCGGATAAGATAGTTACCTGTTTTTTATAGGTGTCATTGCATGAACAAAAAACAGCTAAGCATTAAAATTAAACTAACTATTATTTTAATGGTTAATAATCCTCAATCCTGCTGTTCTCATCAATCCTTTTAATATACTCTTTTAACTTTGTTAAATTAATCTATTTTTTAGATAAAAATAGTTATTAATTTGAGTGTGTATCTGATTTTATGATTCTATTTTCATGTTCAATTAACCATTTTTTTCTTTCTAATCCACCTCCATAGCCAATAAGTTCGCCATTTGTGCCGATTACTCGATGGCAAGGTATAATGATCGCAACTCGGTTATAACCATTTGCGCTGGCTACGGCTCGGATTGCTTGTGGTTTATTAATCTTTTGCGCTTGTTTTTTATTGGTGGTTAATTCGCCATAAGGAATTTGCTTTAAGCAATCCCAAACGGTTTGTTGAAATAACGTACCTGGGGTATGTAAGGCAATGGTAAAATCTTTTCTTGTTCCCTTAAAATATTCGGCAATTTGAACTTTAGTTTGTTTAATATGTTCATTTTCACCAAATATAATCTTCATTTTAAGTAGAGATTGTAGTTGTTCAAATTCGGTTTCTAGCATTCTTCGATCTACAAATTCTAGTAGACAAACTCCGAGACTAGTAGCGCAAACAAACATTGGGCCGAGCGGGGTAGTAAAACGGTCAATTAAAATGATGTCTTGTTGATTGCTAGTTGAAGGTGATTTTTTCATGATTTTTTTGTAGGTGTAACCAAATCCACTTAAGGAGTTGTAGCCACTATCCATTGCAGTATTAATCACATTTTTTCCTGATTTTAATTCTTGGAAAGCATTGTTAATTCGATACATTCGTTGATAAGCATGGAAGGTGATCCCATAGTGTTTTTTGAACCATCTGCGAATAATTTCAGGGCTTAATTGATTTTGTCTTAATTGATAATCGGTAATCTTATTTTTAGGATTATTGCTAATTAATGATATTGCTTTAATTATTTCGCCTGGTGCAGCGTTTTCAGTGGGTCTACATATTTTGCAAGGTCGATAACCCGCATCAAGAGCTGATTTGAATGAAGAGAAAAATTCAACATTTTCAAATTTTGGTTTTCTGGCTCGGCATGTAGCAATACAAAAAACTGAAGTGGTTTTAACTCCAGCATAGAAAACTCCAACATAACTTTCATCTTTTTCAAGTAACGCTTTGTAATAAATTTCTTTTTGATTAAGCATTTTATATCTTAATTTTTAACTGTTAAATGATGGATCAAGCTTATTAAAAAAAGCTTTTGTTTCGCAACAGAAAAATTGACAACTATTTTTATTTAGTCTTTTATTATATTTTTTATCGATATGAAAAAAATAGATTGATAAATTAATCAATATCAATCTAATATTAAAGCGTCACTCAATTACACACGATTTATATAATCAAATTTTCTAATTTATTAAAATCTCTTCTAAAATTTTATAGGTTTTCAGTATTAACTTTAATATTTATTGTTTTACTAGCTTAGGTCTTTAACATTTGGAGAGTACTATGCTTAACTATCTGGATTTTATTATTATTGCTTTAAAGTTATTGGTTGTTTTTATATGTATCGTTTTATTCTTAAAAATAACAGGTAAAACATCACTATCGCAAATGTCGAGCATTGATTTTATAGGGAATATGATATTAGGTGGGATTGCAGGTGGAATTATCTATAATCCTAAATTGACCATATATGATTTTATTGTTGTCTTGTTGATGTGGACAGCAATCATGTATACCTCTAATTATTTAAAAAAACGAAGTCAAAATGCTAAAGCCTTTATTGTTGGTAATCCAATTATATTAATGGATCATGGAAAATTAAAATTAGATGCTTTCACCTCGATTAATTTAGATTTGGCTAGTTTTGCAGTACTACTCAGAATGAAGAATGTTTTCAACATTCATTGTGTTGAAAAAGCTATTTTGGAGCCTAATGGGCAATTATCAATAGTTAAAAAAGGGGATAAGGACATATCCGTCATTGTATTAGAAAACGAACAACCCGTTGATAATGTTTTAGAGCAACTAGGTAAGGATGAAAAATGGTTAAAATCCGCGTTAGCTGATCAAGGTTATAAAAGTTTTGAAGGGCTTTATTGCGTTGAGTATTATGATCATCATCTTTTTGTTATACCAAATGATGCTATACACTAAGGTTGGGACTCTTTCGATTTTAAGGTGATTAACCATACAAATTAGTTATATTTATATGGTTAATCATGTTAAGCAAAATTAATTAATCTGCATACAGTGGTGATAAGTTTAGTGATTTAGTTATAAAGTTTTTCACTGAGAGGGATTTCAGTTCATTTTGTATCGACAATGCTTGTTCTTTAGAATCACAACGAGTGAAAACACATGCTCCTGTCCCAGTTAGCCTTGTTGGAGCAAATTGGGACAAATACGATATAAGCTGATCGACTTGAGGATAACGTTCACGCACAATAGGTTCACAATCGTTAGTAAACTTATCAAAAGGAATTGACATTAATTGTTCAATAGTTCGTTTAGGTGTGTCACGCTGTAATTTAGGATCGTTAAATACCTTAACTGTTGAAATTTCAATATTAGGACAACTAACTAAATACCAATATTGAGGAATATCAACTTGTTGAAACTGATCGCCGATACCTTCAGCAAATGCTGAGTGACCATAAATGAAAATAGGCACATCGGCTCCAATTGAACGGCCTATTGTTATTAAAGTTTGTTGCTTAATATTTAAATTCCATAATTGGTTTAAAGCAACAAGAACTGTTGCAGCATTGGAAGACGCACCGCCAAGTCCTCCTCCCATTGGGATCATTTTCTCTATAGCAATATCCACACCAAGTTCACTATTATTTGCATAGGATTTTAACCGCTGAGCTGCAATAGTGATTAGATTTTTATCTTCAGGGACTTGTTCAAATTGAGTTAATAATCTTATTTTACCATCATTGTGAACATTAAAAGTCAGTTTGTCGCAAACATCAATAAACTGGAATAATGTTTGTAAATTGTGATAGTTGTCTGGACGACGTCCAGTAATATATAAAAATAAATTTAATTTAGCTGGCGATAACCAATGTTTCATATTCTGTTCCGTTAGTTTAACGTCCAGTTGCTAATTTTTAAGCGAATAAGTTCATCATCATGTGAAAGCTCAATGATGGCGGGTAAATCAACTTTTTTATTTTTGAAAGTATAAGTTGCATAGCTCAAAATCTTTAATGTCCATTTATTGTTATTTTGCATAAAAGATGTTGATGCAAGTCTACCAGAGTTATCTAATTTATCTGTTTGGTTATCATCAGAAAAGCCTTTTAACCAATTATGTAAAGAATTAAGAGGAATGTTGATGTTAGATACTTTTTTCATTAATCTTTCAATATTAACATCATTATAGTGTCCACCATTTTTATCCACTAATTCGGCATAGTTTGGTTCCGACTTCAGTGTTAAAATATTGGTGCCTACAGGTGTCGTTAATTTGACCTCATAATGATCTTGTGATTGTTGAACAATAAGAAAACGACCATAGTTTTTCGTTTTTGTTCCAGTATGGGCAATACTACCATTAACCTTAAAAGAATTAATTTGTTCAAGTATCTGTTTATGGCTTTGCCATTGTTGCTCGATTGATGCATTAGATTGGTATTTTGTTGTTTGACATGCAGTAATCATTAATGGCAATATAAAAAGTAACGCAAATTTGATTTTTGTCATAAAATAACTCTTAAATGGTCAAAAGTAGGGCATATTATAGCTGATAATTTTGCAAATAAGAAAAAGTAACTGTAATTAACCTTTATTATTTTTTTTAGCTATAATATTTAAATTTAGACGCTTTATAAACTATTATAAAAGAATCAATGCAATGTCTATTACAGTATTGGGTGTAAACCATAAAAGTGCGTCAGTCGCTTTAAGAGAAAAAATTGCTTTTTCTAATGAGATTATTGATAAGGCATTATATAGTCTATATCAGCATCCTTTAATTACTGGGTGCGTCATTTTATCAACTTGTAATCGCACAGAAATTTACCTAAGTTATGAGGATGAGGCAGATTTTTTTCGAGTGAAGCAATCTGTTGAAAATTGGTTAGGACAATTTCATCACGTTGATTTGGATGTTTTTAATAACTCACTATATTGCTATGAAGGCCAGAAAGCTGTCGAACATCTTATGTCCGTTGCTTGTGGTATTGATTCGTTAATTATTGGTGAGTCTCAAATTCTTGGTCAAGTAAAACAAGCTTATAATTTTGCTCAGCAAAATAATTGTTTGTCAGTTCAACTCGAAAAACTTTTCCAATCTATCTTTCATGTAGCCAAAATTGTTCGAACAGAAACTAATATTGGAGCAAATACCGCTTCGGTAGCTTATGCGGCGTGCTTAGTTGCGCGTGATCTTTTCTCTGATGCGTCTGAGTTAAGTGTAATGTTAGTTGGAGCGGGTGAGACAATTGAACTTATTTCTCGCTACTTAAAACATCATGGATTTAAAAATGTTATTGTTGCTAATCGAACAAGAGATAAAGCGCTAAAATTAGCATCTATTATTGATGCTGAGATCATCTCTTTACCCGATATTGCTAATCGACTCAAAGAGGTTGATATTGTCATTAGTTCAACTGCTAGTCCTTTACCTATTATTGGCAAAGGGATGGTTGAACGGACACTACATGAACGAAATAATAATCCAATGTTATTTATCGATTTAGCCGTTCCTCGTGATGTTGAGTCAGAAATTAGTCAACTCGAAAATGTTTATCTTTATACTGTTGATGATCTGCAACAAACCGTTCAGAACAATCTAGAACAACGGATTATTGCTGCCAATGAAGCTGAATATATTATTCATGAGCAAGCTGAGTTGTATGTCGATTGGCTAAAAACCAGACATGCTGTTGAATATGTAAAGCAATATCGCCAGAATGCACAAGTTATTAAGCGTGAATTAGAATTAAAAGCGTTAAAAGCAATTAAACAAGGTGCCAATATTGATGATGTATTTTTTGAGTTTTCACATAAATTGACTAATAAATTGATTCATGCACCAACACAAACTTTGCTTGAAGCGGCAACACATGAGTGTGATGATTGTTTTAAAATATTAAGTAAAGGATTAGGCTTAAAAGAGCTTTAATAGTTGTTGATCTTCATAGGAAGAGATAGATTGGATCAAATTGAATTTTTTGACATACAAAGCCCATGTAGACGAGTATGTGAGACAGATAAGCAAGGTTATTGCATCAAATGCTTTCGTTCCAGGGAGGAAAGATTCAATTGGTTAAAATTTTCAGATGTTCAAAAACAAGAAATTTTGCGATTATGTAAGCAAAGGGCATTAAGACGCCGCTATCAATTATTACAACAACAAAATAATAATCAAATAAATACTGCACAAATTGATTTCACTTTTTAATAAAAAATATCCATTCTTATATATCTTGTATTCAATCTAAACTCGGAGTAGCATTTTTATTCAGGTTAAGTCGATTTATTTTAATTACCTGCAAATTAATTGGAATTTAAAATATGAAAATGTGTATTGCTTGTGGTATGCCAATGACAGCTATTGCTGATTATCCTTTACATGATTTGTCGAAAAACTACTGTAAACATTGCGCTCATTCAGATGGTTCAATGAAAACCTTTGATGAAAAATGGCAAGAAGTTACTCTTAAATATTCAAATAACCATAATGTTGATTATTTAGTGGCAAAAGAGACCGCTTATACTATTTTAAAAAAATTACCTGCTTGGAAACGTAAATGGTAGTAGAAATTTTAGGCAACTAACTGCGTTTATAATAATATCTGTTGCAGATATCACAAAGCTTAGTATAATTGCCAACGTTTACTTATTTACACTTCAGATGCCAGTGTGGCGAAATTGGTAGACGCAGCGGATTCAAAATCCGCCGCCCTTAAAAGCGTGTCGGTTCGAGTCCGACCACTGGCACCAATAATAGATCATATTTCAACTGCTCACCCAAATCCTAAAAAATTAATACTAAATAAAGTTATTATTATCATCAAATTTTTCCAAGTTCTCCGAAGTAAGCCTGTTTAATCATTAATCTGGTAATAGGAGTAAAATATGGCAGAAAAAATAAATGTTAGAAAATTGACAATTTTCATTTCAACACTCTACTGTTCTTTAATATTTTCTTCATCATTATTTGCTTTTCAAAAAGGATCAACAGAAGACTTTCTTGGTCATGAAGTTGGGGTTACATATCATACTGCCGATCAAGCCGTTAGTAGTAAAGAATACTTGCCTATTTATCCTCAAGAAGGTACGCCTGAATTTGAAGCAGATAAGATTGCCTATTTACATGGTTATAATCTTAAAGATACTGATCGCTGGAAACAAGCAACAAAGGATGCTGATTTGCATACGGCAAATGTAGCTGAAATTTTTTCTGAACCTTTAGGTATTACAATATCACCCGAAACAACACCCACTTTATATAAAATGTTTGGCGATTTATTGGTTGATTCTGCTGATAATGCCACTAAAACGGCTAAAGAGTTTTATATGCGAAAACGTCCTTTTGTCTATTTTGGTAATCACTCTTGCCAGCCTGTTGATGAAGAAGAACGATTACGTCAAAATGGTTCATTTCCATCAGGTCATACCGCTTATGGTTGGACATTA
Organism: Gilliamella sp. wkB195; assembly: GCF_001690445.1. NCBI lineage: Bacteria > Pseudomonadati > Pseudomonadota > Gammaproteobacteria > Orbales > Orbaceae > Gilliamella > Gilliamella sp. wkB195. Next base: position 6,323 of record NZ_LZGP01000035.1, on the reverse strand, counting down.
GCTTTAGTTCTAGCTCAAATTTCACCTTCACATGCTGAAGCGTTAATCAAACGAGGCTATGAATTTGGTCAAAGCAGAATGATTTGTGGAGCCCATTGGCAGACCGACGTAAATGCCGGTAGAATGGTTGGGGCAGTGGAGTACTCAAAATTACAAACTATCCCACAGTTTCAAGAAGATCTTCGCAAAGCAATTGACGAAGTTAATCATCAATATAGTTTATTAAAAAATTGATAGGCTATTTTGGAAAATTAAAAAGGCAGTATTACTGCCTTTTTAAAATATAAAGATTAATCTAATTAAGATTTCAATGCATCTAAAACAAGTTTAAAAACATTTGAGTGGCCTTTACGGCTTGGATAATAGATATAAAATGGCTCATAGGTAATTGAATAGTCGCTTAATAATTCTATAAGTCTTCCTGTTGCTAATTCATTTTTTACATCAGGATAACCAATCCAACAAATACCTAAACCATCAAGTATCGCCTGTTTTCTTAAATGATTATTGATGGAGAAGTGAGTAGAGGGGTGATATTGAATAATATTACCACTATTAGTAAATTCCCAAATTGTTTCCATTCCATGTTGGCTTGAAACTTTTTTACCAATTAAAAGATGTTGATCTAAATCACTTATCTGTTTAGGCTCTTTTCTCTGCTTTAGATAATCAGGACTAGCAACTAGGGCCATTCGCAAAGGATCTGATATTTTTACAGCAACCATTTCTTTAGCAAGGTCATTCCCAATTCTACAACCCATATCAAAACCATCTTTAACGATATCGACTAGATTATTGTCACATTCAATTTCAATCTTAATTTGTGGATAGCGTAAGGAAAATTGACTTAATTTAGGATATATAAAGTTTTCAATCGCAATATTTGATGCGTTGATCCTAATTGTACCTGATGGTGTATCTAAATAATCACCAAGTGCGTTAACTTCTTCATTTATTTGTTTAAATAGAGGCGCTAGTTGTTTATAAAGTTGTTCACCAGCTTCAGTTAATGAAAGACTTCGTGTTGTACGATTAAATAGCCTGAGATTTAATCGAGTTTCTAAATTCCTCATACTATGGCTTAATGCGGATGAGGAAACTCCCAAAGATTTAGCTGCTCCAATAAAGCTTTTTGCTTCAGCGATAGTAATAAAGTAATTGAGTTCGTTATAGTTATGCATAATATATAATATTAATGAATTTAATTCATGATACTATAAATGAATACCCTGTTTATCTCAATAAAAGTTATCTCTAAAATAAAATTATTAAAATTGAGCTTTTATCAATTTATTAAATTATTTGAATGATTCTGACATACTGAGGAGTTATTGTATGGATTATATAAAATTAGGTACTTCTGATATTGAGGTCTCCAGATTTTGCTTAGGATGTATGAGTTTTGGTGATCCTGCCAGTAAAATGCATGACTGGACACTTAATCCCGACCAAAGTGAAGCCATCATTAAACATGCTTTAGATCTAGGTATTAATTTTATTGATACAGCTAATACTTATTCGAGTGGAACTAGCGAGGAATATGTTGGAAGAGCATTGAAACGAAATATCGCTAGAGATAAAGTCGTTTTGGCCACTAAAGTCTATTTTAACGAAGGACACCTGTCTAAAGCAGCTATTGAAAAAGAAATTGATGGATCGCTTAAACGATTGGGTACCGATTACGTCGATTTATACATAATTCATCGTTTTGATTACAGTACACCGATTGAAGAGACCATGGCGGCATTACATCATTTGGTCGAGATAGGTAAAGTCCGAGCATTAGGTGCATCGGCAATGTATGGTTATCAATTTTATAATATGCAGCTGGCAGCTAAGCAAAATGGTTGGACTCAATTTGTTTCAATGCAAAATCACTATAATTTATTGTATAGGGAAGATGAAAGAGAGTTAATTCCGATCTGTAAGCAATTCCATGTTTCATTAACTCCTTATAGCCCATTAGCGGCTGGTAGACTTTCCCGATTAGAATGGAAAACCGATACGTTGCGAAGTAAAACTGATAAAGTCGCTATTGCCAAATATGATAGTACGCAACAAATAGATAGAGAAATTGTTGTAAGAGTAAATGATATCGCACAAAAATATGGTGTAACCATGACGCAAGTTGCGCTAGCATGGCAATTTGCTAAAGGCGTTGCATCACCTATCATTGGTGCAACCAAAACGCAATATTTGGATGATGCAGTCGGCGCGTTAAAAGTTTCATTAACTAAAGATGATATTGCTTATCTTGAGGAACTTTATATCCCCCATGTTATTATGGGAGCAATCTAAAAATATTATTTTTTAACTGTTTTTTACAGCTCGCTAATCCTCGATATTATATTTGAAATATCATATCGAGGGTTAAATAATAAATTGATTTTAAATAATATTTAAATGACTTTTTTATCAATTTAATCAAAAGTATTCCAAAGTTCGTAAATAAAAATGCGTCGTCACTTTATTTGGACCTAAACAATATTCTTTAGTCCAATCGCCGTGCTGATTATAATCACCATAGGAACACTCTTCTTTCATCTCAGCTATTCTTTGATTGTTTTCATCAAGAACAATTTTGCCTAATTCAATTTTGTAGTCGTATTGAATTCTTTTACTCAATTGTTTTTTATCATTATAAAAATATTTATATTCTCTTAAAACAACGATGAAACTGTCAGTTTCATCGTATTTTTGAAAAATTTCTACAACCCTTTTAGAGACTAAATCGTTTTCATAATCAACTTGACTAATGAAATCAAAGTCATAGGTTGAATCTTCAATTTTTATTACTCGCCCATTAGAATCATAACCTACCAATAATTTATTATTTTTTTTAGCATCCTGATAAGAAAGAATATTTTTTTCTTGATCAAACTTGATATCAAGATTCAGGTTCTTATTTTCAGATTCATAAGTATATTTCCCATTTTTATAATCAATAACAAATTTATAAAAATCTAAAGTCATTGATTCAATAAGTCCATCGGTATTTGTAGTTAAAGTTACAGGATTACCCCCTTTTATTGACTGTTCTTTAATTGGAATGGAATGGGGGGCTAAATCTATACCAGCATGAATTAAATAGCTATTTTCAACGGCTATATTGGGTGTTTGATTATCTTTACATCCCAATAGCGCTAAACTGATAAGCAGAATTATTTTGATTTTCATTATTATACTCCTGTTTATTTACTTAAAGGTTAATATTCAATTTCACGTAAAACAAAGAAACTGAAATTTTCATTAGGCTTTAAGCAATAATATTTCGTCCAATCACCAAATTGATTAAAATCATAATATTGGCATTCTAATTTTTGGTTATTTTTTGTTATATAATCATTTGAAAAAATTATTTTTTTATCAATTTGATGATGATTATTATAAAAATATTCAACTTCATTTTTTGACATTAGTTTTGTTTCATCATTTTCTTTAAGTGTGGTTTCTACGATGATTTTTTTCAAATTATTTTGGTCATAAAGAAATGTTGATACGAAGGTAATAAGATTAGGATCAGTTTTTTTTGTAAGCTTAATCAATCTTTTTTGCTCATCATAATTAGCATACCAAGCAATAGGTAGTTTTGCTTCATGAATTTCGGTCATATTCTTGTCATTATCGAATTTTATATAAAATTCTAAAAGAAATTGATCTTGTTGCGAGAAAATCATTAAGGATTTTTGGTAATCAATATCTATTTTGACTGGAAATGCTTTATCTGATGATTGATTAAAAGTAGGTTGAATTTCGGGTGAAACAACAGAGGTAATAAAACCTTGCTGATTTATAGTAAACTCTTGGTTTATGCTACCAGATAATATTTGTTTTTTTATTGGTTTGGAGAATGGTTTAAGTTCAGGAGATTGAAAAAATAAGTAATTATTATTAATAGCTTGCTCATTATCACTCTTTGGGTTACAGCCAATTATCAAAAATGATAAAAAGCAAATGATAGTTTTTTTCATTATGATCCTTATGTTTAAAATCTGGTCCTAATCCTAAGGATACCATTATTTTTTTAATATAATAAGGACATTGAACTCAAAAGCTTAATAATATTAAGGATACTAGTTTAACTAATTTATTGATATCCTATTTTCTTAGCGATATTTTAATCTTATTTCACATATTTCCAATTTGAATATAGATATAATTTTTTCGTATTATCCCAATAGTTATTCACCGACTATAATGACTCAATAGTCGTATCAGAATATGTTCGACTAATTTATCTTAATAGGGAGTGATAATGAAAAAATATATTTACCTGTTTATATTATTAGGATTTACATTAATTGGCTGTGACAACAATTCTGATTCAGCTAAAAACAACCAACAAGAGAAGAAAGAAATCGTAGTTGGTTTGCCACCAAGTATGCATAATATAATGATGGAAAAAGTCGTAAAACCTGCTTTAGAACAAGAAGGTTACAAAGTTAAGATGGTAAATTTCAGTTCATTAAGGGATTCAAATACTGCTTTAGTTGAAGGAAGTATCGATCTTAATGCTGCTCAACATCAATCTTATTTAGATGTATATAATAAAGAAACTAAGAGTGATCTTGTTTCTTTAGTTCATATTCCTTCAATATCCGCGGCGCTTTTTTCACAGAAACATCATTCAATAAATGAAATTGCTGATGGACAGACAATTCTTATTCCAAATGACCCATCAAATAAAGCTCGTTCGTTACAATTATTACAAAGTTTGAATTGGATCACCTTAAAACCTGAAAGTGAAGCAGGAACGTTAGATTTAAATGATATTGCCGAAAATAAATATCATTTAAAATTTAAAGCAATATTATCTGAAATTATTCCTAGAACGCTTAATGAAGTTGATTATGCCATAATGCCTGGGGGAATAGCATGGTTAAGTCATATTCCTGCAGATAATGTCTTAGTTCAAGAAAAGTTAACTCCGAATCTTGAATTAATGGTCGTAGTTAAGAAAGAAAACTTAAATACCAAATGGGCGCAAGATGTAAAAAAACTTTATCAATCAGATCAGCTTAGAAAATTTATTAATGAAGATCCTGACGCTAAAGGTCGCTTTATTTGGCCACAGCAGTAAATCTTTCCAAGATATCCTAATTACTATTAGGATATTTTTCATATTTTATATAACTGCTTTCAAACTTTGATTAGATCAAAAACTATTTTGTAAAGCAATTTAAAGATAAATAATTCATTTATTTTGATTTTTCACCATGATAAAATTGTTATCTCCCCAATTATGAATATAAATGAATGTGATGAAAAAAATTCAATTACCCATTTTAATTGTCTGTGGCGTTATGCTTTGTAGCTGTTCCGATGAACCTAAGTCAGTTGTTCGTATGATTGATAATCCCACTGATAATGAAATTGTAGTAGCCATTGATGGTAAAGAACTCGCTATTCCGGCTAACTCTAACACTACCTATACTTTTGAATATGGTAAGCATAATTTAGCATATAACAATGAGTCGCTCGATTTTATCGTTAAACCAGCTAGGTTTCCTAATGATGGTTTTATTAATCCTACACAAAGCAACTATATGTTTCATACCTATATCTACGCTACTGAAAATACCAGTGACGAAGATTATGATAAGTTATATGAAAAATCTTTACGTAAAGTCTCCATTATTATAAATGGTGTAGAAGATGAAGTTGAACTACCTGTTAAAGTGATAAATGATGTTTTTATCGAAAGGGAAGATAATACTTGGGACTATTCAATCAACCAGGAAGCCCCTAATGAACTTCCTAAAAAATTTAAAACCAAAAAAGATATCCAACTTCCTAGAATTAAAGTCTATCGTGAAAAAGATTATATCACCTTATTAAAAAATGAATTTTTTGAATCCAATGAAGATCCAGAGACAGGATTTGAAGTAAGTTTTCCTAATAAACCAGTAAAATTTAATGAGATTAATCAATATGTATTCCCTAAAATTAATTTGGGTGGAATTGAATGTGATGCTGGTAAAAAATATTTAGCAGACATATTAGATAATTGGAAACAACTTTTCACTTTAAATGGTGATGACTTCGCGAGTAAATATAAAAAATTAGGTGGAGAGGAAGGCATAGATTCTTTAAGAAAATCTGATGAACTTTGCCCTAAAGAAATAGATCCAAATATGACTTATTACCAAGCATATGGTCCATTTGAAAAATTTTTAAATTTTACCCAAGATACTAATATCTATATTATCAAATAAATTTTAGTCATTGTGTAATTTATCACTACAATAATTATAAAAGGCATAATATTTTTATTATGCCTTTTATTTTATCAATAACCGTTATTCTGAATTTATTGAATTGTA
>NZ_LZGP01000034.1:0-101351 GCF_001690445.1 Gilliamella sp. wkB195 | reverse complement strand
TAGAAAAATAATAATTTTTATTATAAGACAAAGAATTTAATTTATTAAAATAATGAAATAAATATTAGGCTACATTGGATGTTAAAAAAATTATTTTTATTTATACTTCTCGGTTCCCTTTCTACATCTGTATTTTCTTTAGATCATTATAAAATGGTTTTTGACGATATAAAGGAAAAAAAAGAAGAGAAAGTCCTTAAAGAATTAGAAGAAGGCAATACAACAAATCTAACTTATCTTACTCAGCTAGGGATGAGTTATATTGAATTGGCTAATACACTTCACAACAAAAGTTGCAATAAAATTCATAACATTCATGATTTAGTATCAACTTGGAAAAACCAATTTATTTTGACTAATGATATCTATTATGGTGTGTATGGTGAAGAGGATGATCGTAATAATTACTTGTCTTATAGATGTAAAAACCTAGAAATTGACATAATAAACGTTTTCATAAAACCTAAATTAATAGATAAAGGATTATCATTAATTCGAATTGCAATAATGAATGGTGATTTCAACACCATTAAATTAGTAATGACTTTAGAAGATAGTAGAAAAAATCCTAATTACTATTATTTTCATGATTTTATTGAATATATGGAAAAAGAAAATAATCAAAAAGTAAATGGTTATGTATCTTTTTTAATTGGTCAAGCATATCTTACTGGTAAATCTATTGATAGAGCTTATGGTAGAGCACTTTGGAAATTTTCTGAAGCTAGAGATATTGGTGAACCATCTTTACCCTACTTTATTGCTCTTGCTAAAATTGAAGATCGAATTGATACTTTATTGAATTATGAATATCTGTTTGATGAAGAAATTTATAAAAAGAGAAACACTGAGGTTGATAAAAGTATCTTGGATGGTATGCAAGATAACGCATTTCGAGGGGATATTCCTTCCTTACTTTATTTGAGTGGCTACTATTTAAATGAAGTTAAAATGAACAAAGCTTTAATGTATTTTAAAAAGGCTTGCGCATTGTCTTCTTCTCCAGCATGTGAAATGTATAAGAACAATCTCAAATATTCATACCATAAAGAACTCTATCCGTTATTGGAAAAGTTCGATAAAGATAAACCTGATCCTAAAACCGCCACGAAAATCGCTGAATGGTTTGAAAAGCGTCATAAATATTTGACCGCCATTTATTTTTACACTTATGCTGCGGATAATGATCATAAATTATTTCTTCACATAGCTGACTTATATTATAAGACTAGACTTACTGATGATGAGCAAGATCAAAAAATCGTGGAAAATTATACTAAATATGTGAACTACGTTAAAGATCCGAAAATCATGGAGAAACTTTATTATAAGCATAGGGATAAGGATAAAAAAATTTATTGGTTGAATGAATCTGCAAAGGCTGGATTCCCTGATTCTCAAAAGACATTATCCAATATGTATATGGTCGGTTATCTTTTGCCCCAGGATTTTCATCAAGCAATTTATTGGTACAATAGATATTGCTTTGATATAGAAGAAGAATATCTATCGGCGACTTGTTCAACCTTAGATGAATTAAGAAAAAATCGACAATTACAACGTGATTTAGAAAATAATGATATGTATGCTCAATCCAGAGTCGGTTGGATGTTTACTCGACATTTTGACTTATGGGAAGCAGGAAGGGATTATTTACAAAAAGCAGCTGATCAAGGTATTAATGGAGGTGAAATAGATTTACAGCTAACGTCGGATAAAAATCCTTTTATGATGTATTAAACAATAAAAGATAAGTTTTAAAGGGTAAATAGGTAGTAGACTACCCATTTTAAACTATGTTAATTAAGAAATCGCTTTTAATTCTAACTGCTCATTATCCAAAGCTGTGGCGTTTTCTGTTTTTATGAACGACTGAGCTAAAGCTAATCTATCATTCATCACTTTAATCGCTTCTGAAAAATAGAAAGTTTTGTTCATAGCGATGAACGTAGGTTGTGCAATAATACAAAGCGATGCGTTTTCACCAGCTTCAACAACCAATAAACATACTCGTTGACCTGATTCTTGCAAGTTTACCTCCACAATATCAGCAACTTTTGGATTATACAGCATAGGTTGCTGAGAAAAATACCAACTCTTAGGCATTTGTGGTTTTAAAAAATTTGAAGCTACGATTGCATTGATTGATAATTCAATTTTTTGAGAGTCACTTAAAGCTAAAGATTGGCAACTATCATAAAATAGATAATAAGCCGTCGCGTCATCAACAGAAAACGAAAACTCATCAAATACATCTGGTATTAATATTTTGCTTGCATAATTACAACGAAATAACATTTCTGATGAAATTTCAAGCATTAAGCTGTCGTATTCTTTATCAAAATACCAACGCCAGCTATCAGTTGGTCGAAAAGCCATTTTCATTGATATTTTATCCTTACAAATTGAACTAAATTTGAACAAAATATACCATAACTAATATAAAAAATAAATAAAAAGTTAAAATAAAAAATTTTTAATTATTTAATTTTTAAAAGTTTTATGAAAATTTTAGAAGGATCCGAATGATCTAAGTTAGATCCTTTTTTTGATCCTTGATCCTTTGTGATCAAATCGTAATTTTACAAAATATTAAATGCAGTTAAAGCTTGATGTTAAGATACTTTAGACATAAAAAAAGGTGCTTATTAGCACCTTTTTCATAACTGATTAAGATCAATTAACTTGCTACATTGATCCTTTTCATATCTGTCATATAGCTACGAAGTTTACGCCCAACGATCTCAATTGGATGGTGACGAATAGCTTCATTAACATCACGTAATTGTGCATTGTCAACACTGCCTTCAGGTATAGTTTTACCTAAGTCACCTACTTGTAACATTGGCATGAATTTCTCTTTTAATAATGGAACAGCTGCATTAGCAAATAAATAGTTACCATATTCAGCGGTATCAGAAATAACCACATTCATTTCATACAAACGTTTACGAGCTATTGTATTTGCAATAAGTGGTAACTCATGTAGTGATTCATAATAAGCTGATTCAGGTAAAATACCAGATTCAAGCATAGTTTCAAATGCAAGTTCAACCCCTGCTTTAACCATTGCTACCATAACAACACCTTGATCAAAGTAAGCTTGTTCGTCAATCTTACCTTGATATTCGGCAGCTTTTTCGAATGCAGTTTCACCCGTTTCTTTACGCCATTTTAATAAGTTAACATCATCGTTAGCCCAATCTTTCATCATCGTTGATGAGAATTCGCCGGAAATAATATCATCCATATGTTTACGGTAAAGATCAGTCATGATCACTTTTAATTCTTTAGCTAATGCATTCGCACGTAATTTAGCAGGATTAGATAAACGATCCATCATTAACGTAATACCACCTTGTTTTAATGCTTCAGTGATCGTTTCCCAACCAAATTGTAATAATTTACAAGCATATGCAGGATCAACGCCATCTGCGACAAGTTTATCAAAGCAAAGTAATGATCCAGTTTGCAACATACCACATAAGATCGTTTGTTCACCCATAAGATCAGATTTAACTTCAGCAACAAAAGAAGACTGTAAAACACCCGCTCTATGACCACCTGTTGCAGCAGCCCACGCTTTAGCAATTGCTAAACCTTCGCCTTTAGGATCATTTTCAGGATGGACAGCAATCAGCGTTGGCACACCAAATCCACGTTTATACTCTTCACGAACTTCTGTTCCAGGACATTTTGGTGCAACCATCACAACGGTGATATCTGGGCGAATTTTTTCGCCAACTTCAACGATGTTAAAACCGTGTGAATAACCTAATGCAGCACCTTTTTTCATCAATGGTTGAACCGCTTGAACTACAGCTGAATGTTGCTTATCTGGAGTTAAGTTGATAACTAAATCAGCGGTAGGAATTAATTCCTCATAAGTTCCTACTTTAAAGCCATTTTCTGTTGCTTTTTTCCATGATGCTCTTTTTTCTGCAATAGCTTCTTTACGTAAAGCGTAAGAAATATCTAAACCAGAATCGCGCATATTTAGCCCTTGGTTAAGACCTTGAGCACCACAACCAACGATCACAATCTTTTTGCCTTTTAAAAAATTAGCTTCTGATGCAAATTCATCACGAGCCATAAAACGGCACTGACCTAGTTGTTCTAATTTTTCGCGTAAATTTAATGTATTAAAATAGTTAGACATTATTCTCTCCATGAGTTGAATTATTTTTAATCAGAGCACTATAGCGTAAAATCATAATTGCGAAAATTGATATATTTAGAACACTATATTGCATAAATTGCAATAAGCTTGCCAAGTTAAACACTTTCTTTTACTCTAAGTCCCCCCAAATTAATTAACCATTTATTTAATATGGATACTCGTTACAAGCAGGCTAATAAAGAAGCAAAGCTTTCATTGTTACTTACTCTTATCTATTTCGCTGCATGGGTAATTAGTGCTTATAGTTTAAAAGATCAAAAAGGTTTCATAGGTTTACCATTATGGTTTGAGCTGTCATGTATAATGGTACCATTCGGTTTTATCTTGTTATGTTATATTGTGGTAAAAAAACAATTCAAAAATATTCCATTAGAATAGGCCATTAAGCGTGCAATTAGATATTATTCTTCCTCTTATTATTTACCTTATATTTGTATTTGCGTTATCAATTTACGCTTATATAAAAAGAAAGAAAGTAAACCAATTTACTGACTATTTTATTGGTAATCGCACCATGGGCGGTTTTTTACTGGCGATGACCTTGGCTGCAACTTATATTAGTGCCAGTTCATTCATTGGTGGGCCAGGGGCTGCTTATAAATATGGACTTGGCTGGGTGCTTTTATCTATGATCCAAGTCCCTACTGTATTACTATCACTGGGCATTTTAGGTAAAAAGTTTGCTATTTTAGCCCGTAAATACAATGCAATAACGCTTAGTGATATGCTCTATTCTCATTATAAAAGTAAAATGATTGTATGGTTTGCAAGTATCGCTTTAATTACTGCTTTTGTTGGTGCGATGACAGTACAATTTGTAGGAGGAGCCCGTTTATTAGAATCATCTGTCGGTATTCCTTATGACAATGGATTAATTATTTTTGGATTCGGCACAGTAATATATACGGCTTTTGGTGGTTTTAGAGCCAGCATTTTAAATGATGCTTTCCAAGGCTTAGTTATGATAATCGGTGCCATTTTACTTTTAGTCGCCATTATTTACGCTGGTGGTGGGATTACAAATATTATTGACCGTTTATATACAATCGATCCGGCTTTATTAACACCACAAGGACCAAATAATTTTATGGACTTCCCTTTTATGGCTTCTTTTTGGGTTTTAGTCTGCTTTGGTGTTGTTGGTTTACCCCATACTGCTGTTCGTTGCATGGCCTATAAAGATAGTAAAGCGGTACACCAAGGTATTATTATTGGTACTATAGTTGTAACAATCATCATGTTAACTATGCATTTATCTGGAGCACTCGGTCGTGCGATAGTGAGTGATTTAACGATTCCGGATCAAATTGTACCCACATTAATTATAAAAGTTATGCCTCCTTTGGCTGCAGGAATCTTTTTGGCTGCGCCACTTTCAGCTATAATGTCCACAATTAATGCCCAACTACTACAAGTATCATCGGTTATTATTAAAGATCTATTCCTAACGATAAGACCAAATACCAAATTTAGTGATAAAATGCTAACTCGATTATCAGTTACCATTACCTATTTCTTTGGTGGATTATTGATATTAGCCGCATGGAAACCACCCGAAATGATCATCTGGCTTAATTTACTCGCATTTGGTGGACTTGAAGCAGTATTTTTATGGCCATTAGTACTCGGATTATACTGGAAAAAAGCGAATGCAACAGGGGCACTTTGCTCAATGTTAGCTGGTGCAATAAGCTATACTCTTCTCGCTGTTTATAACATTAAGATTTATGCTTTCCATCCAATCATACCATCGTTACTGATCGGATTAGTTGTATTTATTATTGCCAACCTATTTGGCCAAACAGGAAAAAACTATGCCTTGGATTCAACTCAGAATTAACACTACTAATGAATTAGCTGAACAAATCAGCGAGCAACTAGAAGAATCAGGTGCTGCATCAGTCACTTTTCAAGACACTTATGATAACCCTGTTTTCGAACCTTTACCTGGTGAAACGAAACTTTGGGGAAACACCGACGTAGTTGGACTTTATGATGCTCAAATAGATATTGATGAATTAAAAGCGATACTAAATCTCAACCAATATTCTTATAAAATAGAACAGCTAGAAGATAAAGATTGGGAAAGAGAGTGGATGGATAACTTTCATCCAATGCAGTTTGGTAAAAGATTATGGATATGCCCTAGTTGGCGAGACATTCCTGATCCTAATGCAGTCAACGTAATGTTAGATCCAGGTCTAGCATTTGGAACGGGGACCCACCCGACAACAGCATTATGCTTAACTTGGTTAGATAGTCTAGATCTAAACAACAAGATTGTGATTGACTATGGTTGCGGATCAGGCATTTTAGCCATTGCTGCATTAAAATTAGGCGCTAAGCGAGTCATTGGAGTAGATATTGATCCTCAAGCGATCCAAGCAAGTCGTGACAATGCTGAGCGAAATAATGTTAGTGAAAAAATTGAACTATATTTAGCAAAAGATCTTCCTAATAATTTACAAGCAGATGTTGTTGTCGCAAACATATTAGCAGGTCCTTTAAAAGAACTTGAACCACAGATCAATAACCTTGTAAAAACTAATGGAAAACTAGGATTATCAGGTATTTTAGCCACTCAATCTCAAAGTGTATATGAAGCATATCAGACTCATTTTGAACTTGATCCTATTATTGAGCAAGAAGAGTGGTGCCGAATTACTGGTAAAAAAAAGTAAAAATGTGACATTACCCCCTTTTAACTTAGAGGAAAAATGCGTAATATAGCCGACCTTAATTTGCTTAGCATTGGCAAGGTCACATTAAAAAACAATTTAATTGCGGCCCCTATGGCAGGAATAAGCGATAAACCATTTAGAAATTTATGTCATCGCTTCGGTGCAGGAATGACTATTTCTGAAATGTTTTTAGCTAATTCAGATGTATGGCATACTGACAAATCAGCATTAAGAATGATTTCAACTGATGATGTTGGTATACGTGCAGTCCAAATTGTTGGCTCAGATCCAGATGAAATGGCTAGAGCTGCTGAATTTAATGTCAAACATGGTGCTCAATTAATTGATATTAATATGGGATGCCCTGCTAAAAAAGTAAATAAAAAATTAGCTGGTTCTGCATTAATGCAGCATCCAGATTTAATAAAAAATATTTTGCAAAAAGTTGTTGGCTCAGTTGATGTGCCAGTAACACTAAAAACTCGGACTGGATGGGATAAAAATAATAGAAATTGCATTGAAATCGCACAAATTGCGCAGGATTGTGGCATAAAGGCTATTACTATTCATGGGCGAAGTCGTGCATGCTTATTCAATGGAGAAGTCGAATATGACTCCATAAAAGCAGTGAAAGAAAAGGTAACGATTCCGGTAATTGCAAATGGTGATATTTGTACACCAGAACAAGCAAAAGATGTTTTCAAATATACGCAAGCTGATGGTATAATGATCGGCCGAGCGGCACAGGGGCGACCTTGGATATTTGAAGAAATTGCATTCTATTTAGCACACGGACAGTTAAAAAAAAATAAAACAATTGATGAAGTCGAACAAATTGTGTTAACACACCTTGAAGATCTTTATCAATTTTATGGAGAATACAAAGGATTAAGGATTGCCAGAAAGCATGTAAATTGGTATACCAAGAGTTATGCTGATAGTGATCAATTCAGGCGCTTATTTAGTGTACTTAGCAATACAAGTGAGCAAGTAAAAACACTAAAAGCATTTTTTAGTCAAATTAGAAACAAATAAAAGAGTTAAAAATACTATGTCAGAACAACGCGTTACAGCTGCAGCACTTAAATTTACAACTGTAAACTCTCAAGACCAAATAACACAAAAGCCTTTACGAGATTCGGTAAAACAAGCTTTAAAAAACTATTTATCACAATTAAATGGTGAAGATCCTACTGATCTATACGAATTAGTGTTAGCTGAAGTTGAACACCCATTCCTTGATATGGTTATGCAATATACTCGTGGCAATCAAACTCGAGCAGCAAATATGCTTGGTATCAACCGTGGTACTCTACGCAAAAAATTAAAACAATATGGAATGAGTTAGTAAAAATTTTAAACCATATTATTTAATAGATTAAAAGCGCTGCTTGATAGGGCGCTTTTTTTATTTTTTACTAACTAAAAATTTATTCAAGCCTAAGAGCACTAAACAAGTGTTGCACAAAGCTTATAGAGCGATTTTTTAATTATTAATACAATTTAACGTTATATACCTATAAGTACTATTTTTTTCAAACTTTCAGCAATAAATAAGACCAATGTTGTATATCCACATACTCAACTTTTATTGAAATGACTCTAATAAAAACTTTATTATTAACAGCAGAAAAGGAATAAAGAGATTGATAATGAACTTTAGCTAAAAGTTTGTTAAAATAGCTCGATTTTTAAATTATTTAATCTGGAGAATTTTATGGCAGGTCATAGTAAATGGGCCAATACCAAACATCGCAAAGCAGCTCAAGATGCTAAGCGCGGTAAAATCTTTACCAAAATTATTCGCGAACTTGTAACAGCAGCAAAACTTGGTGGTGGCGATCCAGCGTCTAACCCTCGTCTACGAGCTGCTATGGACAAAGCATTATCTAACAACATGACTCGAGATACCATGAACAGAGCAATTGCTCGTGGTGTTGGTGGTGAAGATGATACTAATATGGAAACTATCATCTATGAAGGTTATGGACCAGCAGGTACGGCAGTAATGGTAGAATGCTTAAGTGATAATCGTAACCGCACGGTATCAGAAGTTCGTCATGCTTTTACTAAAACGGGTGGAAACCTAGGTACTGATGGTTCTGTATCTTACTTATTCACCAAAAAAGGCGTTATCTCATATCCAACTGGAACTGACGAAGATCAAGTCATGGATGCTGCGCTTGAAGCTGGTGCTGATGATGTTGTGACATATGACGATGGTGCTATTGATGTATTTACGACACCTGAATCATTCGGTGAAGTTAAAGATGCACTAGATGCAGCAGGCTTAGTCGCTGAATCAGCTGAAGTTTCAATGATTCCAGCCACTAAAGTTGATTTGGATATAGAGTCTGCACCAAAACTACTACGTCTTATTGACATGCTTGAAGATTGTGATGATGTTCAAGAAGTTTATCATAACGGAGAAGTGTCAGACGAAGTTGCAGCAGCGCTCTAATGACTATCATTCTGGGGATTGACCCAGGTTCTCGTTTGACGGGTTACGGTGTAATTCGCCAAACGGGACGACAACTAACCTATCTTGGCAGTGGTTGTATCCGTACTGCAGTTGATGACTTACCAACGCGTTTAAAACGTGTCTACGCCGGAGTAAGCGAAATCATCCTCCAATTTCAACCAGACATGTTTGCTATTGAACAAGTGTTTATGGCTCATAATGCCGATTCCGCACTAAAATTAGGTCAAGCACGAGGTTCTGCCATTGTTGCAGCGGTTAATAATGATTTACCCGTTTTTGAATATGCCGCGCGATTAGTTAAGCAAAGCGTAGTTGGAACAGGAGCAGCGGATAAAAAGCAAGTACAGCACATGGTTAAGTTATTACTTAAACTACCTGCAAGCCCTCAAGCAGATGCCGCTGATGCGCTCGCAATTGCGATTACCCATGCGCATATGACCCAACACTTAGTTAAATCACATCGATAAAGTCCAATCTTTAAAAAAATCACCTCAATATCTGTTTTATATCACTCAAAAACCCCGCTCCTCAACGCAAAATTTAACTGAATACAAACTTAATTATCGTTTAAAAGATTAATCCAAAAAGCACATAAAAAAAGCACCAAGACTATTGGTGCTTTTTAAATCTAACCTATTGGTTATTTATTTTCAGTGTTGCCTGTAAAGTTAGTTGGCAATACGACTTTATTCTTATGTTTAGTAAATAATTTAGTTACAAATAAGAAGAATAGCGGAACATAGAATATCGCCAAGAATGTTGCTGTCAACATACCGCCGATTACCCCTGTACCTACCGCATTCTGGCTTACAGAACCAGCACCACTACTTGTTGCTAATGGATACACACCAAGAATGAAAGCAAACGAAGTCATTAAGATTGGACGTAAACGTAGACGACAAGCTTCTAACGTTGCATCGATTAATGATTTACCTTCTTTTTCAAGTGCATCTTTAGCAAATTCCACAATCAAAATAGCATTCTTAGCCGATAAGCCCATCGTAGTTAAAAGTCCAACAATAAAGTAAATATCGTTATCAAGACCTCTAAACATCGTCGCATATACGGTACCGATAATACCTAATGGGATCACAAATAGGATCGAAATAGGCACTGTCCAGCTTTCATATAGAGCTGCTAACGACAAGAACACCACAATGATTGAAATATAATAAAGTGTTGTAGTTTGAGAACCTGTTTGACGTTCTTGATAAGAAATATCTGTCCAGTCAAATGAGAAGCCCTTAGGTAAGTTTTTAGATAATTCTTCCATAGTCGCCATAGCCTGACCAGAACTCAACCCAGGGGCTGCCGAACCACTAATACCCATTGCCGCTACACCATCATAACGAACAAGTGATGGTGAGCCATAACTTTTCGTTGTGGTTGCAAAAGCATCGTAAGGTACCATTTCACCTTTTTGATTTTTTACATGCCAGAAACTAAAATCATCAGGAAGCATTCGATAAGCCGCATCAGATTGTAAATAAACCTTTTTAACACGGTTGTTATAAACAAAGTCATCAATATAAGCTGAACCTAATGCAGTTGAAAGCACGGTATTAACACTACTTACCGCAACACCAAGCGCTTGAGCCGTTTCGAAATCCACATTAATTTTATACTGTGGAACATCTAACATACTACCAGGACGAACTTGTTGTAAGTTAGGATTTTGAGAAGCTTGTCTCAATAGTTGGAAAAATGCGCCCATCAATGCATCATGTCCTAAGCCAGAGGTATCTTTTAACATATATGAGAAACCATTAGCCATACCAAGTGACGGTACTGCTGGTACATTGGTAATAATGACACGACCTTCAGTTATTGTTGAAGCAAATCCCCAACCACTACCAACTAAGGCATCAACTTTTTGGTCTGGGCGAGTACGCTCATCCCAATCTTTTAATCGAATAAAGCCAAGCCCCATATTTTGACCACGACCAACCATACTAAAACCAGCAACGGTAAAGATTTCCTTCACTGAGTCAGCCTTTTTCTCCATATAGAATTTAGAGGTTTTATTCAAAACGCCCATGGTTTGTTCTAATGTAGAACCTGGTGGTAATTCAACCATGACAATTAATACACCCTGATCTTCATTCGGTAAGAAGCCAGTTGGTAAGCGATTAAAGCCAAATATTAAAGCAACAACAATTAACGCATAGCAAATAAATGAAACGAGAGGATATCGAATAAATTTAATTACACCTTTTTCATAGGCATGTAAACTTTTGTTATATATATTATTAAACTTACTGAAGAACCATTTAGTTCCAATTGAAAGCCAGCTAAATGGCGGCACACTTTCTAATTTTTCACCAATCGTAGCTTTCTTAATTTTGCTTTTTGACGGCGCTTTTAAAATTTGAGCACAAAGTGCTGGTGTTAACACAATTGCCATCACCACTGATAATGACATTGACGTTACAATAGTGATTGAAAATTGACGATAAATCCCCCCTGCTGCACCACCATAAAATGCCATTGGTACGAATACCGCTGAAAGTACCACGGCAATACCAACTAAAGCAGAAGTAATTTGTTCCATCGATTTAACGGTTGCATCATAAGGCGAAAGCCCTTCATCATGCATAATACGTTCAACGTTCTCAATAACCACAATGGCATCATCGACCAGAAGACCAATGGCAAGTACCATGGCAAACATAGATAACGTATTAATGGTAAATCCACAGATATAGAGAACCGCAAACGTACCTAACAATACTACCGGTACGGTGATGGTTGGAATAAGTGTAGAACGCAGATTTTGTAAAAACACATACATAACGATAACAACCAAAATGATTGCTTCGATTAAGGTATGTACTACATTGTTGATCGATAATTTAACAAATGGTGTTGTATCATAAGGATACGCAAATTTAATATCCTCAGGAAAAATATGAGATAACTCTTCAATTTTTTTGTCAACTTTCTCAGATGTATCAAGTTGGTTAGCACCTGTTGCTAAATAAATACCTAAACCAGCTGATGGTTTACCATCATAACGAGAAAGGAAATTATAATCAGCTGCACCAATTTCAACTTTAGCTACATCTTTTAATAAAACATTTGAACCATCTGTATTAACACGAAGTAAAATATTTTGAAATTGCTCCGGTGTTTTTAAACGTGATTGAGCAGTAATGGTAGCATTAAGTTCTTGCCCTTCAGTGGCTGGTAAAGCACCTAATTGCCCTGCAGTAACCTGTGCATTTTGCGCTTGGATAGCACCAATAATTTCTTCAATCGACAGATTAAAATAATTAAGTTTATTTGGATCTAACCAAATACGCATTGCATATTCAGAACCAAATAATTGCGTATCACCTACCCCTTGTACACGACGAATCTGATCTTGTACAGTTGAATAAATAAAGTCAGCTATATCTGCTTGTGTTTTTTGAGGATTGGTTGAGTAAAAGCCGATAACTTTTAAGAAGTTGGTGTTATTTTTAGCAACCGAAACCCCATTTTTTTGAACACTTTCTGGTAGACGAGATTTAATACTTTCTACCTTATTTAATACCTGTACCTGAGCAAAATCAGGGCTAGTACCTGGTGCAAAAGTTAACGTAGTTTGTACCACACCTTGAGCACTACTGGTTGATTTCATATAAATCAAATTATCCAAACCAGTTAAGTTTTGCTCAATTAACTGCGTCACTGTATTTTCAATTGTTTGTGCATCAGCACCTGGATAAACAGCAGAAACCGTAACAGCAGGTGGTGCAATATCAGGATACTGTTCAACAGCAAGTAACTTAATACACAAAGCACCGCCCAGCATCATCATGATAGCAATTACCCATGCAAAAACAGGTCTATCAATAAAAAACTTAGCCATAATTAAATCTACCTTATTTCACGCTGTTTTTGATGAGACTATCTAACTGCTCTTGAGTGAGTTCAGCCGGCTTACCAACTGCAACCGCATTCATAGCTGCTCCTGTTTCAACCCCAGTTAAATTAAGCAGGCCTGTTGTAATTACTTCTTCACCGATATTAATTCCACTAGTTACCACCCAATAGCCACCTACACCAGTATAAATTTTAATATCTTGGCGATACTCAACTGCACCATCTGGTTTTAAAATCTTAGCCGTATATTGGCCTTTTTGGTTACTAGTAATACCTTGTTGAGGCACTAACACTGCATTTTTAATTGTACCTAATGTCATTTGTGGTTTGACAAACATACCTGGTAAAATTTTACCTTCACTATTTGAAAATTGTGAACGCAGTGTAACAGTACCTGTAGTCTCATTAACTGTCATATCTGAAAATTTAATGCTACCTGATAATGCGTATTTAGAACCATCATTAAAAAACAGATCAACGTTATCGCCTTTAGCGGGTTCATAAACAATGTTTTCATCTTGAAGATATTTATTATAGCGAGTAGCCGCTTCAGTCATATCAACATAAATTGGATCAAGTTGTTGAACTAAAGCAAGTGGAGCAGCTTGCCCAGCAGATACCAACGCACCTTCTGTCACACTTGATTTACCAATGTAACCATCAATTGGTGAGTAAACTTTAGTATAATCTAAATTAACTTTCGCAGCGTGTTCTGCTGCTTGAGCCACTAAAACACTTGCTTCAGCTTGTTTAGCATCAGCAGCAGCTTTATCATATTCTTGTTGGCTGATGGATTTAGTATTTAATAGTCCTGCATAACGCTTTAAAGTAAGTTGCGCGATATTAGCATTAGCTTTCGCACTTTCTACACTTGCCACAGCACTATCATAATTAGCTTGATAAATAGCGGGATCGATTTGATAAAGTGATTGCCCAGCTTTAACATTCGAACTTTCTTCAAATTCACGATTTAACACAATTCCGCTAACTTGTGGTCGAATTTCAGCTATTTGCGATGCAACAACTCGTCCCGGTAAACTAATTTTAAGGGTATAATCTAAAGGTTGGACTTTAAAAACAGTTACCTTAGGTAATTGACCATTAGCTGATTGGGATTGATTATTGTCACAACCAGTCAATAACAATAGACCAGATAATGCCAGCGTAAGTAATAGCTTATTAAATCTCATATAAAAAAGACCTCGGTAACTTAATAATTATTTTTTAATAAAAACAATGAAATCATTCAAAAGTGATCGGTGATTTTACAAAAAATATGCATTGATTGTAAGTATCTTAACACCTTAATAGCACAGAGTTCTAAAAATTTACTAAATTTAACCATATCAAAGCAATAATATTAAAAAAATTGGGATTGATATTATGATTATTCGGAGAAATAAAGTAATATATGCGAATTGATTTTTAGTGCTGTAATAAGTAAGTATGGATTTAGCTTACGAATAAAAAGTAAAAAAATTTAATTGTGGTATTTTTTAATCCTTTTTTTTCAATTATATTATTGAATAATTTAAATCTATATTTAATTTAATTCTGAGATGGGTATTATGGATAATTTACGTACTGTTCTAATTGTTATTGCGTCCTTAGTCATTATTGCATTATTGATTCATGGGCTCTGGATCAATAAAAAAGAACGTTCTTCTTTATTTAAATCAGGCAAAAAAGATAAATTCACACCAAATACTCAACAATTTGAAGACATCTACGGCGAAGAAGACGATGTAATATTACTCACACCTAAAAATAAACAGGATGAAAGTAATAAGCCAGTTGAGTCAGTAGTAGTTGAAGAAGAGAACGTTAAAGAAACCGAGAAAGAAGAAGAGGAAGAGCATTTACCTCTTCAAGAAGATCTATTTTCAAATAATAATGACGAAGAAATTGACGATAAGGCTGATAACGAGCCTACAATCAACTTTCAACAAGAAATTTTTGCTGAAGAGCCAGTAACACCAAAGGTTAAAGAAGTTCAAAAAACGGCTCAACCAGTATCAGAAGAACAAAGCAATCAAAAACTAGATGTCGGTGAAGACAACCAAACTGAAATTATTGTCTTAAACGTAACCGGTATAAATGGCAAATCATTACAAGGTGATGTACTGTTAGCTAGCATAATGCAATCAGGATTCCAATTTGGTGATATGCAAATTTTCCATCGCCATGTTGACCCTGCCGGCAATGGCCCAATTTTATTTAGTTTAGCTAACATGATTAGCCCAGGTTATTTAGATCCTGAAACCATGCACGAATTTACCACACCGGGTGTATCAATATTTATGGTTGCGCCAACTCATGGTAACAATCAACAAAACTTCAAACTTATGTTACAAACCGCGCAACGTATAGCTGACGATGTCAATGGTGTAGTACTTGATGATGAACATCACATGATGACACCACAAAAGATTGATAGTTATAAAGAACGCATTAAAAAAGCTTGTAACGAAATTTAATCACAAGAACTCTTTTTTTAAAACTATTTCACTAATGAAAATTAGTGAAATAGCTAGTTTATGTGGGTTTACAAACTATATTTATCAATACCTATTGTACTAAATTTAGTTACGTACTATTTTATTGCTAATTCTAAAACTGTAGTTTTAATTTAAGAGTTTAAAATCATGCCAAATATAACTGAAAATTCAGTAAATCTTTCTGAATCTCTTCAAGAGGTAACAGAAGAGATAACTGCTTTACGCAATCTGATAAGACATCATGAATATTGTTATTATGTGCTTGATGCACCAGAAATTCCCGACGTAGAATATGATAAATTAATAAAACAACTCCAAAATTTAGAACACAATCACCCTGAACTCATCACATCCGACTCACCAACACAACGTGTAGGAGGCACACCTCTGTCACAATTTGCCTCGGTAAAACATGAATTACCGATGCTATCACTTGATAATGTATTTGATGAATTAAGTTTTAATGCCTTTAATAAAAGGGTAAAAGATCGCTTACATCTTACTAGTAGCCAATCAGTTGAATACTGCTGTGAGTTAAAACTTGACGGGTTAGCGGTAAGTTTATTATACGAAAATGGACGATTCGTTCGAGCAGCAACACGTGGCGATGGCACTACTGGTGAAGATATAACTTCAAATGTAAAAACCATAAGAACTATTCCACTGGTATTAAAAGGTGAAAACATACCTACTCGATTAGAGGTACGTGGCGAAGTCTTTATGACACACAAAGGTTTTGCCAAATTAAATGCAGATGCGGAAAAACGCAAGGAAAGAACATTCGCAAATCCTCGGAATGCCGCCGCAGGTTCATTAAGGCAATTAGATCCAAAAATCACCGCCAAAAGACCGCTCTCTTTTTTCTGTTATGGTGTTGGCATTAATGAGGGCGCAACTCTACCTGATAACCATTATGACCGTCTAATGCAATTTAAAGCTTGGGGTTTACCTGTTAGCGACAAAGTCCAGATTCGCCAAGGTGTCCAAGAAGCACTTGCCTACTTTCATGAAATTGGTGTGGAAAGAATGTCACTTGATTTTGATATTGACGGTGTAGTTATCAAAGTCAACAGTATTGCACAACAACAAGAGCTTGGTTTTGTTGCGCGTGCACCTCGTTGGGCCACAGCATTCAAATTTCCAGCGCAAGAAGAAGTAACACAGCTTAAAAAAGTCGACTTCCAAGTTGGTCGTACCGGTGCCATAACACCAGTAGCAAGACTAGAGCCGGTATCGGTAGCAGGGGTTATCGTCAGTAATGCAACACTCCACAACAGTGATGAAATTGAACGTTTAGGTATTCGAGAAGGTGATTATGTCACTGTACGCCGTGCAGGTGATGTGATTCCACAAATTGTTTCAGTCATCCAAGATCGGCGACCAGCTGACACCAAAGAAATCATCTTCCCAACCCACTGCCCTATTTGTGGCTCCCTTATTGTTCGCGATGAAGGTGAAGCAATCTCTCGTTGTGCAGGTGGATTGATTTGCCCAGCACAGCGCAAAGAAGCCCTAAAACACTTCGTATCTCGCCGGGCAATGAACGTTGATGGACTCGGTGATAGAATAATCGAACAATTAGTAGACAAAGATTATGTCAAAACACCGGCTGACCTTTACAAGCTAACCTTACCAATTCTTTGTTCATTAGACAAAGTCGGACAAAAATTAGCCAACAACCTAATTAACGCATTAAATCAATCTAAAGACACCACTTTAAATCGATTTATATTCGCCCTCGGCATACCAAATGTTGGTGAAGTCACAGCTGAAAATTTAGTTAACCAATTAGGTAACTTACCAGCAATTGAAAATGCATCATTAGAGCAACTACAAACTATAAGTGATGTTGGTGAAGTAATCGCTGAAAGTATTATCGACTTTTTTCAAGAACCCCATAATCGTGATGTCATTGACCAACTAACCAGTCCGGAAATCGGTATACATTGGCCTGATGTCGAAGTACAACCATTAACAATTGACTCACCATTCTCGGGCAAAACCATTGTATTAACCGGAACATTATCACAATTAACCCGTGACGAAGCAAAAGACAAACTAAAAAAACTCGGTGCTAAAGTTACTGGAAGCGTTTCTAAAAAAACTGACTTAGTGATTGCGGGTGAATCAGCCGGTTCAAAGCTAACCAAAGCAGAAGAGCTAGGAATAAAAGTCATTGATGAACAAGAAATGTTAGATTTATTAAATCAATGAATAAAAAAGGTGGAATAAATCGAGCTAATTAATCAAAATAGCTTGATTATAAACTAAGGAGAACATTATGCCTTTATTAGACAGTTTTAAAGTCGATCATACTAAAATGAAAGCACCTTTTGTGCGAATAGCTAAAACCATGGCAACCCCTAAAGGTGATGACATAACTGTATTTGATCTTCGCTTTACCATTCCTAATAAAGCACTATTACCTGAAAAAGGGATTCATACATTAGAACACCTATTTGCTGGCTTTATGCGCGACCATTTAAACAGTGATAATGTCGAAATTATAGATATATCCCCAATGGGATGCCGTACTGGTTTTTATATGAGCTTAATTGGTAAACCTAACGAATCGTTGGTAGTTGATGCTTGGTTAAAATCTATGCATGATGTGCTAAATGTAAAATCACAATCAGAAATTCCAGAATTAAACGAATATCAATGTGGAACTTATACAATGCACTCATTAGAGGAAGCAAAAGCGATTGCTGAAAAAATCATACAATCCGGTATTGGTATTTGCCATAATCAAGACATCGCATTAACTGATGCACAACTTGCCACAATTAATCATTAGGAGATATTTATGCCAAATGTCGTTATTGACTTCTTAGAAGGACGCACCATCTAACAAAAACGTGAAATGGCTAAACGAATAACAGATGCAATTGTCGAAACACTCAAATGCAAACCTGAAGCAGTACAAATTATCATGCACGAAGTGTCTAAAGGCCAAATTGCCAACGGAGGAGTGCTTCGTTGCGACAAAGATTGATTAAACGATTAATCGCCCCATAAAAATTAACCTCAATATTCAATATTGAGGTCTAAATTTAAAACGTTCAATTCCAAAAACTAACCATGATGCAAATGCAACAAATGCCCTAACTTATTGGCTTTGGTTGCTAAATAATGCTCATTATTAGGGTTCTCCCCTACTTCTAAAGGAACGCGCTCGGTAACCTGAATTCCTGCTTGTTCAAGCACTTTAATCTTTTCAGGGTTATTCGTTAACAGACGAATTTTTGACACCCCTAACAGCGTCAACATATCGGCACATAAAGTAAAATCACGCTCATCTGCCGCAAACCCTAATTGCTCATTTGCTTCAACCGTGTCTAAACCTTGATCTTGAAGGGCATAGGCTCTGATCTTATTTAATAACCCAATATTACGCCCTTCTTGGCGATGATAAATTAAAATCCCTTTACCTTCTTTAGCGATTTGTTTTAACGCGGCTTCTAACTGAAAACCACAATCACAACGCAAACTAAATAACGCATCACCGGTTAAACACTCTGAATGAACGCGCGTCAAAATTGACGTTTCATCATTGATATCACCAAACACTAATGCCACATGATCCTTACCTGTTGCAATCTCTTCAAAACCAACAATGGTAAAACATCCCCATGGTGTTGGCAGTTTGGCTTGTGCAACATGTTTTAATTGCATTATTATCTCCAAATTTAGTAAACACATAGATAAGATTTTTTAAAAACAAATCGTTCTTCCATGTTAAAATAAATCAAATTTTATGCTTAATTGAGTTTTTAAATGGGGTTAGTAATAAAAAAAACAATAGCGGCATTAGTCTTATTTCTAATTATACCGTTATCTGTAATAGTCGTAAATTGGCATTGGCAACCGTCAGCACTTAATAATTCATCTGAATATTTTTTTTGGATAACCGAAACAGCAAGTTATCCTTGGGCAATAATCACATCAGGACTATTTTTTCTACTGTTCTGTCTACTATTGGCCAATAAAAAAAATATCTTAGTAATATTGTTAATTTTAGTCAGCGCAATGTTAGGTGGACAAATCATTAAAAGTTTAATCAAACAACAAACAGCTGAATCAAGACCATATGTTCTATGGTTAGCTAAAGAGTATCATTTTAGCGACAAACAATTTTATTCCCAAACAAGAGCTGAACGAAAAGCCAACATAGAACAGCTACTGACTAATACAACTACAATACCATCTTGGTTGTCAAAACATTGGCAACAAGAAACAGGCTATGCTTTTCCATCTGGACATACATTATTTGCAGCAACATGGGCTTTTTTAGCAATAACATTACTTAGTTTTAGACGACATTTTATAATTGTGACCGCCATCGTAGTCTGGTCAACACTGATTGAAACAAGTCGGCTATTATTGGGTATGCATTCGGCTTATGACCTTATATTAGGCGTTGTTCTTGCTTGGTTAATTGCATTAATAAGCTGTTTTTATGCTAGAAAATGGAATATAGTAGTCAGATGATTTTATAAACAACAAATTTTACAAAAAAATTTTAGTTATTTAGAGATTTTTAATAAAATAAAAAGGTTAAAATTATGAAATTAGTGATATCAATTTTATTGATAATTCTTATTTTCGCCATATCGATAACAATAGGTTCAGCTAATAACCAATTAGTCACCTTCAACTATTTAATTGCTAAAACAGAAGTTAGGTTATCGGTATTACTTGCTATTTTATTTGGTTCGGGCTTTTTAGTTGGTTGGATATTAACTGGAATTTACTTCCTAAAATCAAAATTCCAACACTCATCAACAAAACGTAAACTAAATAAATTACAGAAAAAATATGATGAAAATACGCATCAAAATTTAACCAAATTAGAAAAATAGGTAATTATGTTTGAATTGTTATTTCTATTACTCCCCATAGCAGCTGGATACGGCTGGTACATGGGCGATAGAAATGCCAAACAAAAATATTTAAATGAATCTAACCGACTATCTCGAGAATATGTAGATGGTCTAAACTTTCTTTTGTCAAACCAAAAAGATAAGGCTGTTGACCTCTTCCTTGACATGTTAAAAGAAGATGAAGGCACACTTGAAGCCCATCTTACCTTAGGTAACTTATTCCGTTCACGAGGCGAAGTAGACCGCGCAATACGTATTCACCAAGCATTAATGGAAAGCGCCTCATTAACCTTTGAACAAAGACTATTAGCTATTCAACAGCTTGGTCGAGATTACATGGTGGCAGGTTTTTACGATCGCGCAGAAGAGATGTTTTTACAGCTAATCGACGAAGAAGACTTTCAACAACATGCCTTACAACAACTGCTAATCATATATCAATCAACTAGCGAATGGAATAACGCAATTAACGCTGCCACCAGACTGGTCAAACTTGGTAATGTAAAATACAAAATCGAAATAGCCCAATTTTATTGTGAGCTTGCTGCCATCGCTATTGCTAATAATGATTTGGATCAAGCTTACACTTTACTAAAAAAATCAGCGGCTGCGGACGCTAATTGTGCACGAACATCATTAATGCTTGGTCGAGTATTTATGGCGCAAGATAAAGCTGAACAAGCAATCGAGTCTTTCCAACAAATATTAAATCAAGATAAAGCATTAATCGGTGAAGCGTTACCATTATTAAAAGCATGTTACGCAAAACTTAATCAACCTCAGTTATTTAAACAATTCCTCGAAATTTGTGTCAAACAAGATACTGGCAATGTTGCCGAATTGATGCTAGCCGACATTGTTGAAAAAGACAATGGACTCGATGCAGCGCAATATTACCTTTATCGTGAATTATTAAAACACCCAAATCTAAAAGGATTCTATCGCTTAATGGATTACCATGTTGCCGATGCTGAACAAGGAAAAGCTAAAGAGAGCTTATTACTACTTCGAAACATGGTTGGTGAACAAATAAAATCAGTTCCCAATTACCGTTGCCAAAAATGTGGATTTACGGTTAACACCCTCTATTGGCTATGTCCGAGCTGTCGCTCATGGTCAACCATAAAACCAGTTCGAGATTTCGAACATCATTCAGATAATTAAAAAGAGTAAAATATGTTTCTAATTGATTCGCACTGTCATCTAGACAGTTTGGACTATACAAACAAATCGATTGATAGCGTATTGCAAGAAGCACAAAACAACGAGGTGAAACATTGCCTAAGCGTGGCAACCACACTTTCAGGCTATGAATCGATGAAAACAATGCTCATGCCATACCAAAAACAGTGCTCATTTTCATGTGGAATTCACCCACTCAATTTGGATGATGAGCCCTACGATGCCGAACGTTTTGCTCGCCTTGCTCAAGAAGACAATGTTATCGCTTTAGGTGAAACAGGTTTGGATTATTACTACCAACAAGATAATATTGAATTGCAACAAGCCAACTTTATTGAACATATAAAATTAGGCAAGCAACTAAAAAAACCGATCATTGTTCACACTCGGAATGCCAAGCAAGACACCCTAAAACTCCTAAAAGAAGAGCAAGCTTATTCCGGTGTACTACATTGCTTTACTGAAGATATTGATACGGCCAAAGCCTTATTAGATATTGGCTTTTATATCTCATTTTCTGGCATCATTACCTTTAAAAATGCCGAACTGTTACGAGAAGTAGCAAGATATGTTCCATTAGATCGCATATTGATTGAAACTGATTCGCCTTATTTAGCCCCCGTTCCTTATCGCGGGAAAGAAAACCAACCCGCTTATGTTCGGGAAGTGGCTAATTACTTGGCGGCATTAAAAGGCGTATCTCTAGAAAAAATTGCAAAACAAACAACCACTAACTTTTGTCAATTATTTAATCTACAAGGGGCATTCAATGAGTAACAAATTAACTATCGATTGGGATGATTTTTTAACCAATTATTGGCAAAAAAAGCCGGTCATCTTGCGTGATGCTTTTAGCAACTTTATCGATCCAATCACCCCAGAAGAACTAGCTGGCCTTGCCATGGAAGAAGAAATTGAAAGCCGAATCGTTACCAACAAAAATGGCATATGGGACGCCGCCTACGGTCCATTTATCGATTATAGTCACCTAGGTCAAGACCATTGGAGCCTCCTTGTACAAGCAGTTGACCATTGGCATGAACAAGCAGCCACATTAGTTGAACCATTCAAATGTATTCCTCAATGGCAATTTGAAGACCTAATGATCTCCTATGCCACACAAGGTGCAGGCGTTGGACCTCATATTGATAATTATGATGTCTTTATTATCCAAGGCAAAGGTTGCCGTCGTTGGCAGGTTGGTGATCGTAATCCTAATTACAAACAGTTCAGTGCTCACAAAGCGCTACTGCATGTAGAAGATTATGAGCCAATTATTGATGAAGAAATCACTGCGGGTGATATTTTATATATTCCAATTGGCTTTCCACATAATGGGGTATCAATTGGAGAATCGCTCAGCTACTCCGTAGGATTTAGAACTCAAACATCACAAGAACTACTCAGTGGTTTTGCTGATTATGTGATTGATAACTTACCCAATGGCATCTTCTATCAAGACCCAGACTTAAAATTACCAAATGATCCTTATCGAATCCAACCATATGAATTAGAAAAACTACAAGGACAAATGATCGACCTTATCAAAAACCCAGACTTATTCAATGACTGGTTTGGTAAACACATCACTATTCCTATGCATGATCTCAACATCATCCCAGTTGATCCCTCATATGAGCTAGATGAATTTGAAGAAATCCTAAAATCTGGCGCTGAACTCTATCGTGTACCAAGTATACGTATTGTAAAAATAGAGGATACGGCTTATATCAACGGTAAAAAAATACCACTACCCATGGAAACCATCGACCTATTATGTGAAACCGATGTACTTTACTACGAACAATTACAAGATGAACAAACCCTAAATGTCATGTTGAAATTTGTTAATCTTGGTTACTGGTATTTTGACGAAGAATAAATTTCGCTCAAAAACTATTGACTAAAAAAGTCATCGAAAAAACCACAAAATGGTGAAATTATCGGCTAATTTGTCTCAAAAATTAGATATTTATCAGAATTAGTCGAATAATTTCGCCAAAATAGAAATAAACAGAATAAAACCCACGAATTTCGGCTTTTCATTTGGATTTTTATCATTTTTAAGTATATACTTGCCCCCGTTTTGAATTCCCGCCTTCATTTAATAATAAATGCTTATCCATTATAAATAACTTGAGGTAAACATGAACACTAACGTAAACCAGGCCGAGCACGCTGAAAGTGAACAAACTACCCCCTATCAAAAACGAACCCTATTTGCATCAACAGTAGGTTATGCATTAGATGGCTTAGATATGATGATTTTAGGTGTCTGTTTTAGCCTAATTGCCGTCACCTTCAACCTAACTAATGCTGACCTTGGCACCTTGACGTCAGGCACATTATTAGGGGCCGTATTAGGCGGAATCTTTTTTGGAATTCTTGCTGATAAATATGGACGAGTCAGAGTATTTTCATGGACAATCCTAATCTTCTCATTATTCACCGGTCTTTGTGCTATCTCACCTAATTATGAATGCTTCCTCATTTTTCGTTTTCTAAGTGGACTGGGTCTAGGTGGTGAATTTGGTATCGGCATGACGCTAGTTTCGGAAAGCTGGCCAAAGCACAAGCGCTCAAGGGCAACCTCAATTGTCGCACTAGGCTTCCAAGCCGGTATCATCCTTGCAACACTAACTGTCAATTTTATTGGTGAAGCACACGGATGGCGCTGGGCATTTGCGATGGGAGTATTACCAGCGCTATTTGTTGCTTGGACGCGTAAAGGACTTAAAGAGCCTGAAATCTGGCAAAATCTAAAAGACCAAAATAAAAACAAAATTGCCATAGGCAAACTATTTAAAAACCCGAGAATCACCGCAACAACTATCGGATTAACCATTGCCTGTGCAGTACAAAATTTTGGCTTTTATGGCATAATGGTTTGGATGCCAAACATGATCGCTTCTGAATATCACTTACCTTTCAAAAACACCATGTTTTGGACTATCTCAACAACTATCGGCATGTCATTAGGGATCTTAATTTTTGGTTGGTTATGTGACAAATTTGGACGCCGACCTTCATACATCGTATTTTTATTGATTTCCGCCGTATCAATCTGGTTCTACTTCCAACAAAAAGAGGTTGCCATTTTAATTCTATTTGGCTCAGTGATTGGCTTTTTTGTGAACGGCATGATGGGTGGATATGGTGCATTACTAGCTGAACACTACACGACTGATGCGCGCTCAAGTGCTGAAAACATTATTTTTAACGTCGGTCGTGGGATTGCTGGCGTATCGCAAGTACTGATTGCTTACTTAGCAACCATCTACTCAATCAGTTATGCATTAGCACTACTATCAGGCGCTTACCTATTATCCGCTGCCGCCTTTATATTCTTAATACCAGAAACCAAAGGCAAAGCATTAGAATAGCGATATATAAAAAAAGGGCTTAAAAAGCCCTTTCTAAATCATGTTTACCTCAAATTAATTGATATGCATACCGCCAGTAACACCATAAACTTCACCAGTGGTATAGCTTGACTCTTCCGATGCCAAATGCACATAAACACCCGCAAGCTCAACAGGTTGTCCTGCACGTTGTAATGGAGTCTGTTTACCAAACTCAGGAATCGCCTCGCTTGGCTGACCACCACAAATTTGTAATGGCGTCCAAACCGGACCTGGCGCTACACTATTTACTCGAATACCTTTACTACCTAATTGAGCAGATAAGCCACGAGTAAATGCAATAATCGCTGTCTTGGTTGAAGCATAATCCAACAAATTGCCACTTGGTTGATAAGCTTGCACAGAAGAAGTGGTAATAATCGTCGAGCCAGATTTTAAATAACCTAATGCCGCTTTAGTTACCCAAAATAGTGAAAACACATTAATTTCAAACGTTTTTTTGATTTGCTCAGTAGACAAATGCATAATATCTTCTACCGCAGTTTGCTTACCAGCTACCAAGGTTAAATTATCAAGTCCACCTAATTTTTTATGCGCTTCTTCAACTAATTTTTTACAAAATGACTCATCGCTTAAATCACCAGGGATAAGCACAGCCTTTCGACCCGCAGACTCAATGATTTTAGCCACATCTTCGGCATCTTTTTGTTCTGCTGGTAAATAATTAATTGCAACATCAGCACCTTCTCTTGCATACGCAATAGCTGCTGCGCGGCCAATACCTGAATCACCACCGGTCACCAACATTTTTAGACCTTCTAAACGTTGATGACCTTGATAACTTTCCTCACCACAATCAGGAACTGGTTTCATCTCATATTGCAAACCAGGTGGATTTTGTTTTTGTTTAGGAAATTTCTCATGATAGTATTTATGGTTACTCATACAATATTCTCCTAAGTTAAACATGCATTTAAATTCAAATTTAACATAATAGAATCAATTAATAATCACAAAATCCTATTGTCGAGTATATTTTATATCGTTAAAATACTTAATTAATTCAATTAACTATACTGTGAAAAATAAAATCATTGATAACGAGAAAAATAACATACTTGGATGGTTTAGCGAGGACAAAAACAACAAATGCTAAAACCATGATGGGTGAAAAATTAAACACCAAACACAGTGTAACAAATAAATATACATTAAGCTAGTAATGCAGAATTAATGATAGCTATTTTTTGAAAGAACAATCAGTCGTAACATCAACAATAAGAATCCTTTTACCATCAATGTAATACGTATATTTAGCCCCCTCATTAAAATATTTCTTCAATTTACGTATTTGAGGTGAATCGGAACAATAAGATTCAACAATAGCCTTTTTAACCAATTCCCTAATATCGGGTAAAAGAAATTCGTCTGGAGTGATCCCATTAATTTCATATTTATAAACGACAACATTACCTTCAGCGTTAACATCGGATAAAGTTGTGTATTCATCTAAAGTGATGGGTAAGATTTTTTTAACTACGCTGATGGCAGCCTCTCTATAATAATCTGACTCATCAGTCTTATTATCGAAATCTAGGTGCTTTTTATCAGGATATTCATCGATGAGTTGTACTAATCTCTGGGTTTTTTCAGTACCAATAGTGTCCACAAGCTTATCAATCCCTTTATCGCTATACTGTGAATACTCAAAACTTAATTGCAGCAATAAAAAAATAATTGTTATCATTCTTCACTCATCCATAATCAATAGAAGCTATTGCCGACTACCTTTTGTCTGACAATCGGCTGGCGTTAATTCAACCACAACAATCTCTTTATTATCAATAAAATAATGATAGTATGCTCCATCCGGGAACGCCGTTTTCAATTGTTGCATATCCTCCGTGTTTTCACAATAAGCACTAAAAAGTGCTTGGCGAATCGTATCGAGCGTACTGGGTAACAACATCGTATGCTCTGGCGTATTTTTAACATCATATTGATAATTGATGATATTACGATCCTTATCCTTCTCAACGCCAACCAAAGTCGTTAACTCATCAACCTCAATGGGTAAGGCTTTTTTCATAGGCTCAATCATCGAATTTTGTATTGCTGCAAGGGAATCATTTTCAACTGGGGTATTTTTTTTAGCATTATCACAACTTAACAGCAAAAAACTCATCACAAAAAACGCTAGCAATTTAAATATTTTCATAATGATATCTCACATAACGGAATAAATAATAATTATGAATAAAGAGTTAAAAAATGCTCAAAGCAATTTGGGAAAGATGAACAATAGTTATACACCAACCTTCATTAAAAAGCCAAAACAATCCTATTAAAATCATCAAAAACCCCGCTCCTCAACTTTTTTTAACGAACATATAAATGAATTGATGATGCTTTTAAAAAAAACAACAAAAAAATTGTTGCACTTTTTTTTAAAACGAGTATTTTGGATAAATATTTTTAAAGAATTAACGAAATAATTACAAATGAACTTTTCACTCATCGTCGTCCTCATTAACATTAGCGTGGTCATTATTCCAACGCGGGGGCGTCTTTTGAGTTAAATATATGGTCATCATATTTCAAAACCCCCGCCACAAAAAAGCGGGGGTTTTTTTTTGAACAAATGGCTAAGCAAAAAGTGAGGAATGAATGTTAGGAACACAGTGGATTGTAAAAACCTTAAAAGAAAAAGGCATTACTACCGTTTTTGGATATCCTGGTGGTCAAATTATGCCTCTATACGATGCGCTTTATGATGGTGGAATTGAACACGTACTTTGCCGTCACGAACAAGGCGCAGCCATGGCAGCCATTGGTTATGCCCGTGCCACCGGCAAAATTGGCGTTTGCATTGCCACATCAGGCCCCGGTGCAACCAATATAATTACCGGCCTTGCGGATGCATTAATTGATTCTGTACCAATTATTGCACTAACCGGCCAAGTTCCAACGACACTTATAGGCACTGATGCCTTCCAAGAAGTTGACGTTTTAGGATTATCTTTAGCGTGCACCAAACATAGTTATTTAATAGATGATGCCACCCAGTTGCCAAATACCTTACAAGAGGCCTTCAACTTAGCAAATTCGGGCAGGCCGGGACCAATATTAATTGACATCCCGAAAGATATCCAGCTTGCCGACTATGATTACCAAACCTATTTAACGCCAACATCCATAAAAACGCCTTCTGATAATGCTCAACTCTACCCAATCTCACCTGATGAGATAAAACAAGCCAAACAAATGATCAGCCAAGCCAAAAAACCGATGCTCTATATTGGTGGCGGTGTTGGGCTTTCTGGTGCTATCAATGAACTACGCGAATTTATGACGCTAACCCAAATCCCAAGCGTATCGACTTTAAAAGGACTTGGCGTTGCTGACCTGAACAACCCTTATTACTTAGGGCTTATCGGGATGCACGGCGCCAAAGCGGCTAACTTAGCTGTACAAGAGTGTGACTTACTGATCGCTTTAGGCGTTAGATTTGACGACCGCGTTACTGGCAAACTTAACGAATTTGCTAAACATGCAAAAGTGATCCATGTCGATATTGATCAGTCCGAAATCAACAAACTACGCCAAACCCATTTAGGATTACAAGGTGATATTAAACACGTATTACCGATGCTTAACCAAACGGTCTCAATTGATGACTGGCATAACAAAATAAAACAACTGAAAGCCCAGCATCCAACACGTTATGATCATCCGGGTGACGCCATTTATGCGCCAGCACTGCTCAAACGCATTTCTGAACGCAAACCAGCTAACACCGTCATCACCACCGACGTAGGTCAGCACCAAATGTGGACAGCGCAACACATGTCCTTTACCCACCCACAAAACTTTATTACCTCAAGTGGGCTTGGCACTATGGGCTTTGGATTACCAGCGGCAGTTGGCGCACAAATGTCTAGACCAAACGACATGGTAATTTGCGTATCGGGTGACGGCTCATTCATGATGAATGTACAAGAATTAACAACGATCAAACGCAAAAAATTACCCGTCAAAATCGTTCTTATTGATAACCAACGCCTAGGCATGGTAAGGCAATGGCAAGAGCTATTTTTTAATGAAAGATATAGCGAAACCAACTTATCAGATAACCCCGACTTTTTAATGCTAGCCAAAGCCTTTGATATACCAGGGCAAACCATCAGCAAAAAATCGGAAATCGAAGGCGCACTCGATAACCTATTCAATTCGAAAGGTGCTTATCTACTGCACGTATGTATCGATGAGCTAGAAAACGTATGGCCACTGGTACCACCGGGCGCGGCAAACGAAAACATGTTAGATAAAAGTAACAAGGAGTAAGTGATGAATCAAAAAGCGACACATCAATTTACCATAACTGCCAATGATAAATTGGGTTCACTTGAACGCATATTACGCGTTGTTCGCCACCGTGGAGGCCATATCGAACAGATGCAAATGCAATCAATTGACAATCAATTATTCACCTTGACACTGACATTAACAACCGAACGAACGCTATCGTCACTGCAAAACCAAATTACCAAATTGGAGGATGTGATAACGGTAGCGTAGTAAAGAACAAATAGATTCTTTTGTAAAAAAGACAAATTAAATTAATAAACTATAGCAGTTAAACAAAGTTATGTATAATGCACAAATTAATAAAAGCAAAATACATGCTTAATAAAAGTAAATTTAAGAGGAAAACAAAAAATGGGTACTACAGCAAAATCTGATTATATTTGGCTAAATGGCGAAATGGTTCCATGGGCTGATGCAAAAATACACGTAATGTCACACGCCCTACACTATGGAACTTCAGTATTTGAAGGTGTTCGTTGTTATGAAACTAACAACGGCCCAGCAATTTTTCGCCATAAAGAACACGCACAACGCTTACTAAACTCAGCCAAAATTTATCGTTTTCCTGTCCCTTATTCTCTTGAAGAGATCATGGAAGCCACTCGCCAAGTCATCAAAAAAAATAACCTAAAAAGTGCCTACATTCGCCCATTAGTCTTTATTGGTGATGTTGGTATGGGCGTTATTCCGCCTGCGGGTTACAAAACTGATGTTATGATTGCAGCATTCCCTTGGGGAGCCTACCTTGGTGAAGATGCGTTAGAACAAGGTATTGACGCAATGGTATCATCATGGAACCGTTTTGCACCAAACACTATCCCAGCAGCAGCTAAAGCGGGTGGTAACTACTTATCATCACTTCTTATCGGATCAGAAGCGCGAGCTAATGGCTTCCAAGAAGGCATCGCATTAGACGTAAACGGTCAGCTTTCTGAAGGTTCTGGCGAAAACCTATTTATCGTCAAAGATGGCATATTATTTACCCCATTACTATCATCATCAGCACTACCAGGCATCACACGTGATGCAATCATCAAGCTTGCACATGATCTAGGCATTGAAGTACGTGAACAAACTCTATCACGTGAATCACTCTATCTAGCTGATGAAGTATTTATGACTGGTACCGCTGCCGAAATCACACCAGTACGTAGTGTTGACCGAATCCAAGTTGGTATTGGTCGTTGTGGCCCAATCACGAAGAAAATCCAACAAACATTCTTCGGATTATTTAATGGCAAAACTGAAGACAAATACGGTTGGTTAGATCCAATTAAATAAAATAAATACACCGCAGCAAAAACTGCGGTGTCGTCATTATTTAACGATTTATTAATCATAGAAATACGTACCGAAAGAAATCGGTCGCTTGCATAAAAAAATTGGGAGCAACAAATGCCTAGATATCGTTCAGCAACCTCGGTTGAAGGTCGCAACATGGCGGGCGCCCGCGCTTTATGGCGTGCAACAGGCGTAAAAAATGAAGACTTTGGTAAACCCATTATCGCGGTGGTTAACTCATTCACACAATTTGTACCGGGTCATGTTCACTTAAAAGATATTGGTCAACTGGTAGCAAAAGAAATTGAAGCATGTGGTGGCATTGCCAAAGAATTTAACACAATTGCTGTCGATGACGGTATCGCCATGGGGCATGGCGGTATGCTTTACTCACTACCCTCACGAGAACTGATTGCCGATTCAGTAGAATACATGGTTAACGCCCATTGTGCTGATGCCATGATCTGCATATCAAACTGTGACAAAATCACCCCCGGCATGTTAATGGCTTCACTGCGCTTAAACATTCCAACCGTTTTTGTTTCAGGCGGACCAATGGAAGCGGGAAAAACCAAACTATCAGATAAAATCATCAAACTCGACCTAGTTGATGCCATGATCCAAAGTGCCAATCCAAATGTTAGCGATGCCGATAGTGAAGCAATTGAACAATCGGCTTGTCCAACTTGCGGATCATGCTCAGGTATGTTTACTGCTAACTCAATGAACTGCTTAACTGAAGCATTAGGTTTATCATTACCGGGTAATGGTTCACTGGTTGCGACACACAAACAGCGTGAAAAACTCTTCTTAAATGCCGCTAAACGCATTGTTGAAATCACCAAACGTTATTACGAACAGGATGATGATTCGTACTTACCGCGATCAATAGCCACTAAAGCGGCCTACGAAAATGCCATGTCGCTCGATATTGCCATGGGTGGTTCAACCAATACCGTATTGCACTTACTTGCCACTGCACAAGAAGGTGAAATCGACTTCACCATGTCAGACATTGACCGACTATCTCGCAAAGTCCCTCACCTATGTAAAGTAGCGCCAAGTACTGCCATTTATCATATGGAAGATGTACACCGCGCAGGTGGGGTTGTCTCAATATTATCAGAGTTAGACAAAGCCGGATTACTTAACCGCAATGTCCACAACGTGCTTGGTCTAAACTTACAAGAAACGTTTGCAAAATACGACATCACCCAAACCACTGACGAAGAAATCAAAAAAATGTATCGCAGTGGTCCGGCAGGTATTCGCACTACCAAAGCTTTCTCACAAGATTGTTACTGGGATTCGCTTGATGACGATCGCCAAAATGGCTGTATCCGCGACAAAGCTCATGCCTACAGCCAAGATGGCGGACTAGCAACCCTATACGGTAACGTAGCCGAAGATGGCGCAATCGTCAAAACAGCAAGTGTCGCTGCTGAAAACTTAGTCTTCCGTGGTCCAGCTAAAGTCTATGAAAGCCAAGAAGATGCTGTTGATGCAATCTTAGGTGGTCGAGTCGTTGAAGGTGATGTAGTCGTCATTATCTATGAAGGACCAAAAGGTGGACCAGGGATGCAAGAGATGCTCTACCCAACCAGCTACCTAAAATCAATGGGTCTTGGCAAAGCTTGTGCATTAATTACCGATGGTCGATTCTCTGGTGGTTCATCAGGCTTATCCATTGGTCACATATCGCCAGAAGCCGCCAATGGTGGCGTGATTGGTTTAGTTCGAGATGGAGATATCGTCGATATCGACATCCCAAATCGAAAATTAAACATCCTCGTACCTGAAGATGAATTAGAACGTCGACGCGTAGCTGAACTCACTCGCGGTGATAAAGCCTTTACACCTCATAACCGTAACCGTTATGTCTCATACGCACTAAAAGCTTATGCAAGCTTAGCAACCAGTGCTGACAAAGGTGCGGTGCGTGATAAAAGTAAACTAGGTGGTTAACGTGAATAATAACAAACTAACCGGCGCTGATTATCTAAAAGCCACGCTATGTAGTGCGGTATACGATGTCGCTCAAGTGACACCGCTAGAATATATGGAAAAAATCTCCTCACGCCTAAAAAACCAAGTGTTTGTTAAGCGAGAAGATCGCCAACTCGTTCACAGTTTCAAAATACGGGGCGCGCAAGCCATGATTGCCAGCCTAACGCCGGAAGAACGTAAATGTGGCGTAATTGCTGCATCAGCCGGCAATCATGCGCAAGGTGTCGCATTTTCAGCCACAAAATTAGGCATCAATTCCCTCATTGTCATGCCATTAACCACAGCAGATATTAAAGTCGAAGCGGTAAAAGGATTTGGTGGAGAAGTGCTACTTTATGGAGCCAACTTTGATGAAGCCAAAGCCAAAGCAATGGAATTAGCCAAAGAACAAAACCGTATATTTATTCCCCCTTTCGACCATCCCCTTGTCATAGCAGGGCAAGGCAGTATCGCCATGGAACTACTGCAGCAAAATGCCAAACTTGACCGCATCTTTGTCCCCGTTGGGGGGGGAGGGCTTGCAGCCGGTATTGCCGTATTGATCAAACAAATCATGCCATCAATTAAAGTCATTGCGGTTGAACCTGAAGACGATGCCTGCCTAAAAGCAGCACTCATTGCCGGTCATCCCGTTGATCTTGATCGCGTGGGCTTATTTGCTGAAGGCGTCGCGGTAAAACGCATTGGTGACGAAACATTTAGACTTTGCCAGCAATATATCGACGACATAATCACTGTCGATAGTGACGAAATTTGTGCAGCAGTTAAAGATCTATTTGACGATGTGCGCGCCATTGCCGAACCGTCTGGCGCAGTGGCGTTAGCGGGAATGAAAAAATATGTTGAACAAAACAACATCTGTGGTGAAAACTTAGCCCATATTCTATCCGGTGCCAACTTGAACTTCCACAACCTACGCTACGTATCAGAACGTTGCGAGCTAGGCGAAAAACGCGAAGTCCTGTTAGCGGTCACGATTCCAGAACAAAAAGGCAGCTTCCTCAAATTCTGCCAACTGCTTGGTGGTCGTGCTGTGACCGAATTCAACTACCGCTATCATGACGACAAATCAGCTTGCGTGTTTGTTGGGGTTAAAATTGCCAAAAGCAACGAAAAAGACGAAATCATGCAAGAACTGACCGCAGCCGGTTATCAAGTTGTTGATCTAACTGATGACGAAATGGCAAAACTGCATGTCCGTTACATGATTGGTGGCAAACCGTGCCAACCGATTAATGAACAAGTCTACAGCTTTGAATTCCCTGAATCACAAGGCGCACTACTCAAATTCTTACAAACCTTGGGTACCAATTGGAATATCTCAATGTTCCATTACCGTAGCCACGGCACCGATTATGGTCGCGTGCTAGCCGCCTTTGAAATCGACAACGCCAGCCATAGCACCTTTACCAAACATTTAACTGAATTGGATTACGGTTTTAATAACGAAACAGAAAATCCTTCACTTAAACTATTCTTAACCGGTAAATAATTCAACCGCCCCAATCAGGGGGCGGATTTTGTCTCAACACATTATAGATTAACGATTAACTAATTATTAACCATGCTATTTTATTATTGATAAAAAGATTGGATTAATTTTAGTCAGATCAATGACTCAAAAACCCCGCTCCTCAACTTTTTTCTTCAAAACGTCTAGAAATTAATCCTCATATCAGGTAGTTCAAGCATCTCTACAAAATCGCATTTCATCATTAACTATATGACTAAACTACACTTTTTAACGCTATAGTTCCTCCCCCTATTCCCTCTTTCAAGAAATTAAAAAGGCTAAGGCGAGACACAGAGCATGGGATTAGAACTCTTAATGGAAAAACGTGTTATCGAACCATTTCTCGGGCTAACGGCAAATTTACGGTTCTGAGTAGGAGTTATTGATGATTTACGGCCTTTTAAAGGAGGCATTATTCCATCACTAGTCCAGTAGTAACTGAGGTCAAAAAAACCGATGTTATTATATGAGTGCGTTGAGCCCCACTCACTAAACAATCCTGCACCAATTATACGCTGAAAGTAATTATTAGGTGATGAAGGTATTGCGCCGACGGCACCTTTACACTCACTACGAGAATTTATCCCATTACAAGAAGCATTAGTTAAATCTTTAACCGTAGCTAAACGTAAATGCTGGTCACTACAGATAGATGATGCTTTATCATAAGTATAAGCTTTGTTAGAAGGATAAAACCACTGCTTTAATACAAAACCATATTTAATGACAGCTTTACCACTATTATCGCGACCGACTAACTCGAATGTTTGTGGCAAAGTAGGCGGCTTAATTACAGGAATCTCAACAGCAAAATTGCTAGAATTCCGTCCGAATTTAGTTAAAACCGGCCCAGTTAAAGTGACGCGTACGCCTGTCGCTGTAGAACTAGTCATAGTAGCAGTGATGCCATCATGCGAGACAGGAGCCCAAGATAAAGCCTGATTACTACCAGCAATGTCTAAGTCAAAATACAAATTGTTAGCGCCAGTAGTTGGAAAATTTAAACCATAAGATGACGGCGTAATTGATTGAAGTAAAAAACCCTTAGCAGGGTTCCAAATAGAAGCAGGACCAGATACGTGATTAAAATAATGATATTCATTCTCAATAATTAAATATATTAAGTTAGGCCTAGCAAAACAAACCACAGCCCCTGCTTGTGGATTGATATAATAAGTAACATTACTTGCGCTGAAACTACGACTCCTTGGAACGCCATAACGAGTACTCAATGTACCGTCAGTGCTAGCTAATTTAACCTGATAAGGCGCCTTGCAAATATCTGGAACAGTATGACGCGTGACGGGTTGATTATTTTTATCAACGATAGATAAACTTAAACTACCAGTAGCTGTAACGTCAGTATCGCCATCATCATCTCCCCAATAATTATAAGGTGGGCCGATAAGAGAGCTTAAAGCGACTGAATTAGTATAAGCAGGAACCAACATATCAATATCAGCAAAACTTTGACCCGCAACAGGCAACACGATTGGCGTTGTAACGGAAGTATTAGTTGAAGGCGTGTATTTAACACCATTAGATAACGTAATCCCAAGCAGAGCATCAGTATCAACCACACGAGTACGACCACCATCAAAGGTTAAATAAGGCGCGCTACCTTGAATCGGATTTTTTGTAGTCTGTGAAGTTAATGCGAAGCTAGAAAAAGGATGTAAAATAACCGAACCTAAAAGAATCCACCAAGATAATTTAAAAGAATAAGAGGATCGAAAAGCGGATCGCGCGATAATTCGCAGAATTCCACATAATTGCGTGGAAAAATAAATCTCGGTGTAAAATGAACGTTGGAAGCTGAACTTAGACGAATTTAAATTAGAGGTTAGCCAAGTTGC
Organism: Gilliamella sp. wkB195; assembly: GCF_001690445.1. Classification (NCBI taxonomy): domain Bacteria; kingdom Pseudomonadati; phylum Pseudomonadota; class Gammaproteobacteria; order Orbales; family Orbaceae; genus Gilliamella; species Gilliamella sp. wkB195. Next base: position 65,191 of record NZ_LZGP01000034.1, on the reverse strand, counting down.
CTGTTGCCTGTTGCCTGTTGGAAATTATAAAACATTTGCGACAATCCTGTCAAGTAATTTTATGATTTATTTGAAATTTTATACTTTTACATTAAATTTTAGTTTCTTAACTAAAACCGTGTAAAAAGTATAGTGATTGGAAAAACACGATGCAACACTTTTTTTCACTCAATTACGTTAGCTTTCGTAAATATGATCTAAAAAGGATCTGACTATTAATTGGTTAATTACTGTTTTAATTAAATATATTGCAATTACAAATCTTTAAAATTTGGTATGTTGATCCTGAAAAATTTTATTTTAGTGTTTAAAATCGTCGTTTTGATCATTTAATAACTTTTTAAAGTAGAATTTATAACCTAAAAAACCTGCTCCTCAACTTTTTTGAGTTATAAAAAAATCAAGAAATCCTTTCAGTTTGTTTAAACTGGCAAAACATTCAATCAGACTAATATGCTTTATATGATAAAAGCATACGTTAACTTTATGCTAATAATTTGATTTTTAACCATAAAGTTTATTATTTTTGGATATTAAAATACTCAAATTTTAGTTGCAAAATAGTCTAAAAAAATTTTCTTTTCCCTATTGTTTTTCTCAATTATTGAGAGCATATTAATTACATATTTATCAGACAAGTTTTTGCCTTGTTAATGGATGATGATAAATAATTAAGGAGTTCTTCTTTTACCCCCGTCATTTTCTACCATTACTCATTAAACATCGTCAAATTAAACTGAGAAATTTAATCAATAGTAAGATTAATATTAAGTATAAGGATTATTCATGATAAAGATAAATGGTGCTAAAAAATTTTATTTATGGCTTGTTGCCACAATTTTATTAATCAGCGGGCTGTTTTTGACCATTAACGGTGTGCGACTTGTTGCCGTTGGTGGTAGTTGGTATTTTTTATTAATGGGGTTGGTGCAAATCGTTTCCTCATTTCTTTTATTTAAGCAAAACACTAAAGGTGCATGGCTTTATGCTTTAGCTTATGCCTTAACAATTGTTTGGGCATTATATGAAGTTGGTTTGCAGTTCTGGCCGTTATTTTCTCGTTTAATGGTATTTGGTGGTTTTGCAATGCTTATTGCATTTGCTTATCCAACATTAAAGAAACATGAAACAGGCGATAATAAAGCTGGCAAAGGTGGGTATGCTGTCGGTATTTTTATTTTTGTTGCGCTTTGTGTTTCGCTCGGATTTATGTTCCAGGAACATAATGTGATTAAAAATGCAGTACCTTTAGCCAACAATCAATTGAAACCTACAGACAATCTGCTTGATTGGAGACAATATGCGAATACCACTAAAGGGACGCGTTTTTCCGGAGCGGATCAAATTAACAAAGAGAATGTAAAAGATCTTCAAGTCGCATGGACTTATCGTACCGGTTATGTGCCTTATAACAGCGGTTCAGGTCCGGAAGATCAAAATACGCCATTACAAATTGGCCAAAATGTTTATCTCTGCACCCCAACAAATATTGTGATTGCTTTAGATGCAGATTCAGGTCAACAAAAATGGCGCTATGATCCTAAAGCATCAACTCCAAACTGGGAGCGTTGTCGAGGCTTAGCTTATTATGAAGATAGTTTAGATAATGTTAGCAATAGTAATGCGACTTGTTCAGCTAGAATCATTATGAACACTATTGATGCCCGTTTAATGGCAATCGATGCCAATACCGGTAAATTATGTGAAGATTTTGGTGATAAAGGCGTTGTGGATCTTAAGAAAAATATGGGTGATATTCCGCCTGGCTATTATGAACCGACTGCTGCACCGTTAGTAGCCAAAGATGTTATTGTTGTTGGTGGACGGGTTGCCGATAACTTTTCAATCAATGAACCTGGCGGGGTAGTTCGAGCTTTTGATGTTCATACCGGTAATTTGGTTTGGGCGTGGGATCCGGGTAATCCAAATATTACCGATGTACCACCTGCAAATGAAACCTATACTCGCGGTACCGTTAACGTTTGGGCAACAACGGCTTACGATCCAGAGCTCGATCTTGTTTATGCTCCAACCGGTAATGCAACCCCAGACTTTTTTGGTGGTGGTCGAACTCATTATGATGATGATTTTAATTCGTCTATTGTGGCTTTAGAACGTAAAACAGGACAAATTCGTTGGACATTTAGAACGGCTCATCATGATTTATGGGATTATGATTTACCTTCCCAACCATTACTTTATGATATTCCAAATGAAAATGGTGGCGTGACAAAAGTCATTGTGCAAACCACAAAATCAGGTCAAATTTTTATGCTTGATCGCGTAACGGGTAAACCTGTTGCAGAAGTCCAAGAAAAACCAGTTCCGCAAGGTAATGTTCCGGGTGAATATTATTCTCCGACTCAACCATTTTCAGTGGGGATGCCTTCAATTGGTAATGAAACCTTAACTGAGTTCGATATGTGGGGAGCAACACCATATGATCAGCTTCTTTGTCGTATTGACTTTGTTGGTTCTGAATATCATGGTCTGTTCACTCCGCCGGGTATGACTAAAACGTTACAATATCCAGGATCGTTGGGTGGTATGAACTGGGGTAGCGTGGCAGTTGATCCTCAAAACAATTTAATGTTTGTTAATGATATGCGTATTGGCTTGAAAAATTGGATGATTCCTCAAGATCAAATTCCGAAAAATTCAAGCGGGATTGAGATGGGTATTGTTCCACAAAAAGGAACACCATTTGGTGCAATGCGTTTAAGATTTACCTCACCTCTTGGCGTTCCATGCCAAAAACCACCGTATGGTACAATGACAGCTATTGATCTTAAATCACGTCAAGTGGTTTGGCAAAAACCTTTAGGCACTGTTATGGATACGGGTATTTTAGGTATACCTATGCATTTACCTGCTCCAATCGGTATGCCGACCATTGGTGGACCAATGGCGACTAAATCCGGTTTATTATTCTTTGCTGCTACGCAAGATTTTTACCTAAGAGCCTTTGATTCCGTTACCGGTGAAGAAGTTTGGAAAGCGAGATTACCGGTGGGTAGTCAAGGTACTCCAATAACATATATCTCACCAAAAACAGGTAAACAATATATTGTGATTTCAGCTAGTGGCGCAAGACAATCTCCTGTGCGTGGCGATTATGTTATTGCTTATGCATTGCCAGATAAAAAATAGTTTTTGGCAAAATAGATAAAATAAGCTTAATCTAGAAATGCCATTATATCGTTTAGTTTTAACGATATAATGGCAAATAAAATACAATCTAGTCAGTTTAATTTAACTATTCTATTAAACGAAACCTGATACCTTTCTTAAATTCATTGGCGAAATTGCTGCTATCACAACACCACTTTCCATTATTTCTATAATTTCCAATAATTATCCCATTACTAAATGCTTTAATCTCAACAATCAGATAAATCTGGATTTTTGGTCAAAACTAATGCCATAATTTATCTACATAATTAAATAGTTATGAAGATGTAACATTGCAGAAAGAAAAACTTATTTCATGAAATATACTGACTGCAAAAATTGTAAATATTTAGTAATAAAAAAGGATTTTATAGGAAAATGAAAAAAATAGTTTCTACTTTATGTTTAGCGATATTTTTTACTCTGTTTAACACTCATGTAGTGTTTGCCAATGATAACTCATATAATCATAGAAAGCATTTTGATTCCTTCGATGACTTCTATCAAAGTTTACCTGTTTTATCCATGCCTATTGATAGCTATAATACCGTCAATGGAATATATGTTGATAGCAAATTTTTTCATTTCGATGATGATGATTATAGCTATTATGATAAGCCTATTGTTGAAACCGACAACTATTTTACGCTAAAAAATCTAAAAGCTATTGGTCGCTTTGAAATGGGTGATATCAAATTTATACTCTATGATTTTACTTTTGATGGTATAGGCGAAGGTTTCAACGAAGATATCAAATTAGTTAATGCTTTTGACAAAAGTGGAAAATATCTAGATGAATTAATGGTAGCGGGAAAAACTGGACATGAAGATCACATATTTTACTTTTCATCCACGATTAAAGATCAACTATTTCATATTAAACTAGACGCTGTTTATGAACTCGGCTATGTAGCGGAGGTAAAAGACGATATCTATCAATATAAAAAAGCTATTGATTTAACTTATCAGTTTCATGACAATCAGTTTTGGTTACAAGCCTCTCCGGTAAACTGTCAAACTAAAAATTTAAAGCAATATTTGAATAAACTTACCAAGCAACAGTTTGCCGATATTGATGATATCGTGTCATTTAGTCATTATATTGACTGTTATCCTATATCCGATAATTTACAAACATATAAACAAATAGCTGATTATATTAAAAATTCTATTAATTATTTTCTAAGTACTGCTGAATTGAAAAAATTGCAGGAAACAATTCATCTTATTGAGGAGTAAGAACGTCATTATCCAAAGATGGCGCACTGACTGGTTATCTCTTTGAGTGTGTTCAATGTGGTAAGAAAAGATTGCATATTAATTGCAACAAAATGACTATACGCCATTTTTATGATGTTAATTTACCCAATCATCAAAAATCAAATTGTACAAGAAGCCGATTTATTAATCGGCTTTAAATAGAATCAGATAAAATACTTATCGCTATTAGCTGATAAAAGTATGACATAAGTTTTAACTTTAATAAGATTAATTAATATGTTGAATATAACCTTTCACAATATTAATGCTTGTATCAAATAGCTGTTTTTCCTGATCGTTAAAATCAAGTTGTATCACTTTTTTAATACCATGCTGATCTAAAATTGCCGGTACCCCTATAGCGACATCTTTATACCCATATTCACCATCTAAAATACAACTTAATGCTAATGCTCGATGGCTGTTGGTGAAGATGTGTTGGCAAATTTCAGCAATCGTGCTGGCAATGCCGTATTCGGTGCAGTGTTTGTATTTGACGATTTCAAAGCCTTTATTTTTAGCTTTAGTACCAATGTCCGCAAAATTAATTTTATTTTTTTCAAGTTGATTAAGATTTATGCCATAAATTGAAGAGTGTGACCATACTGGAAATTGTGAGTCACCATGTTCTCCCACAATAAAAGCATCAATACTTTGTGGTCCGATATCCATTTGTTCGCCGAGTAATCGTCGCAGGCGAACTGTATCGAGCCAAACACCTGTACCAATGACGCGATGACGAGGTAAATCAGATAGTTTCCAGACTTGATAAGTAATTGCATCACACGGGTTTGTGGCAATTAGGAATATGCCTTTGAATCCGCTTTTCATCATGTTGGGAATAAGATTAGCCATGATTTTAGATGTGCCTGACAGCTCTTCTGCCCTGCTTTTTTGTGCCAGCCCTGAGGTGACAGTAATAATGGCTATATCGATATCAGCACAGTCCGTCGATTCACGTAAACTGACTTTTATCATGTTTTGGCGATAAGCGGCAGCATCAAGTAGATCTTGTGCGTGACCGTAAGCTAAGTCTTTATTAAGGTCGACTAGTGCGATCTCTTCACAAAATCCACGATTGACTAATGTATAAGCGGTGGTTGAACCGACATTTCCTACACCAATAATCATTACTTTACGTAGTTTCATATTTAGCCTCGTTATTTATAAGTTGTCATTCTACTTTTTTGATGGGGTGCAATATCATCTCCAGTTTAACACTACATTATCTATCGTTCTAATAGATGTAGTTGGCTACGCTTTTTTTGTATTTTTGTTTAATATTGAGTAATAAAAAATTTGACTTTTATTTTATTAATGATAATAATTCTCATTAACATTTAAAGTATCATTTTTGCATTTTTAAAGTAATAGGGAGTGATCTAGAAAAGGATTTCGTACATTTCTGATCGTTTATCTACAGCTTATTTTCTGTACTTGATTGAGTTCGAACAGATAGTATACAATAAGGATTAATCAATGAAATTCAATTTTTTTAAAAGCCGTAAGACATTATTAAATGCGATTTTAGCATCGCTGTTGGTTTTGACCGGTCTGACCAATTCATCATCAGCTGATGAGAAAAAATTTAAAGTTGTTACCACATTTACTGTTATACAAGATATTGCCCAAAACGTGGCTGGTGATGCCGCGGTTGTGGAGTCAATCACTAAAGTTGGCGCCGAAATTCATGAATACGATCCTACACCACAAGATATTAATAAAGCACTGTCTGCCGATTTGGTGTTGTGGAATGGTTTAAACTTAGAACTTTGGTTTGAGCGCTTTTTTGAAGATATTAAAGATGTGCCTTCAGTTGTCGTAACAGAAGGCATTGAGCCAATGCCGATTCAAGAAGGTAGCTATAAAGGTAATCCAAATCCTCATGCTTGGATGTCACCAACACTTGCTTTAACTTATGTCGAAAATATTCGTGCGGCTTTGGTTAAATATGATCCGAAAAACGCCGAAATATATAATAAGAATGCCGCAGAATATGTGGCAAAAATTAAGGCGCTTGATGCACCACTTCGTGAGCGTTTAGCTAAGATCCCTGAATCACAGCGTTGGTTAGTGACCAGTGAAGGCGCTTTTAGTTATTTAGCACGTGATTATAATCTTAAAGAGGCGTATCTCTGGCCGATTAATGCCGAGCAACAAGGTACACCTAAACAAGTTAAGCATCTTATTGATTTAGTGCGTGCTAATAATATACCTGTTTTATTTAGTGAGAGTACGATTTCTGATAAACCTGCTAAGCAGGTAAGTAAAGAAACTGGCGCTACTTATGGTGGTGTGTTGTATGTTGATTCACTTTCTACTAAAGATGGCCCTGTTCCTACTTATATCGATTTATTAAAAGTGACGGTTGAAACAATCGCTAAAGGATTCGAAAAATAATGACTCAAATTTGCTTAAATGTTGATGATATTACCGTGACCTATAATAATGGTCATACAGCAATTCATGATGCGAGTTTTCGTTTGAATGGTGGCACTATCTGTGCACTTGTCGGCGTTAATGGTAGTGGGAAATCGACACTATTTAAAAGCATTATGGGGATGATAAAACCCACTAAAGGACAAGTGACGTTTAATGATATTTCGGTAAAACAAACATTAAAGCAAAATATTATTGCCTATGTTCCTCAAACTGAAGAAGTCGATTGGGATTTTCCGGTTTTGGTATCGGATGTGGTGATGATGGGGCGTTATGGTCATATGTCTTTTTTACGAATACCAAGTAAGGAAGATAAAAGACAAGTCGATCTGGCACTAGAACGAGTCAATATGTTGGATTTTAAGCATCGCCAGATTGGTCAACTTTCTGGCGGTCAAAAAAAACGTGTCTTTTTAGCTAGAGCTTTGGCTCAACAAGGTAAGGTGTTATTATTAGACGAGCCATTTACGGGCGTTGATGTGAAAACCGAAAATGCCATTATCGATCTGCTTAAAGATCTTCGTGATGAAGGCCATTTGATTTTAGTTTCTACCCACAATTTAGGTAGTGTGCCAGAGTTTTGTGATCAGGTAGTGTTGATTAATCAAACCGTGTTGGCTTTTGGTGAAACTAAAACAACATTTACCCCACAAAATTTGATGATGACATTTGGTGGCGCACTACGTTATTTAAGCTTGTCTGGTGAGCAATTACATCAAGATGAAGATCCTCGTAAAATGTCTATTTTAACTGATGATGAGCGGGCAGCTATATTTTATGGTGAAGGCAATGATGACTCGGCTCACAAAGATTTTCTAGTCGAACCAACTGTTATTGAAACTAAAGGGCAACACTAAATGGAACTGCTTCTTGAACCTTTTACTTATGGCTTTATGTTAAAAGCCATTTGGGTAAGTAGTATTGTTGGTGCAGCTTGCGCATTTTTGTCGGCGTTTTTGATGTTAAAAGGCTGGTCTTTAATGGGCGATGCCCTTTCGCATTCAGTAGTGCCCGGTGTGGCAGGTGCTTATGCGCTTGGCTTACCTTATTCAGTGGGCGCTTTTTTTACCGGTTTGTTAGCAGCTTTATCAATAACAATTGTACGTGCTTTCACTCGTTTAAAAGAAGATGCTATTATTGGTTTTATCTTTTCGACCTTTTTTGCTATTGGTCTTTTAATCATTTCACTAAATCCAACTTCTGTTAATGTGCAAACTATTATTTTTGGTAATATTTTGGGAATTGATGATAGTGATATGTGGCAAGTGCAAATTATTATTTTAGTTTCACTGATTTTGCTACTGTTTTTTTGGAAGGATCTGTTAGTGGTCTTTTTTGATGAAACTCATGCTCGTTCAATTGGCTTAAAACCATTACAGTTAAAGATTCTTTTTTTTACTATTTTAAGTGCCTGTACTGTTGCTGCACTGCAAACGGTCGGTGCAATCTTGGTCATAGCGATGGTAGTAACCCCTGGCGCGACAGCTTACTTACTTACCGATAGATTTTCACGGTTGTTAATTATTTCAGTTATCATCGGTGCGCTGACGAGTGCAATTGGCGCTTGGATCAGTTATTTCCTTAATGGTGAAACAGGTGGTGTGATTGTGACATTACAAACTTTAGTCTTTTTGGCTGCATTTTTATTTGCACCAAGACAAGGGTTGGTTTCACGCCGAATCAGCCAAGCAAGACAAGGAGGTTCAGTATGACATGGGAACTTATCTATCATCCTCTTACAATTCCTTTTGTTCAACGTGCTATTCTAGCGGCCCTCGCTACCGGTATTGTTTGTGCCCTGCTGTCATGTTTTTTAGTGTTAAAAGGCTGGTCGTTGATGGGCGATGCTATTTCTCACGCGGTATTACCCGGTATTGTACTTGCTTATTTAGCTGGGATCCCTTTAATAATTGGTGCATTTGCGTCGGGGTTATTTTGTTCGGTTGCTACTGGTTACATTAAAGATAACAGTCGAATAAAGGAAGATACTGTGATGGGCATCGTTTTTTCGGGAATGTTTGCTTTTGGTTTAGTGCTGTTTTCTAAAGTGGAAACGTCGCAACATTTGAATCATATTTTATTTGGTAGTGTGTTGGGAACAAGCTATCAAGAACTCATCCAAATTATTACGATTGCAAGCATTGTTTCGATTTTAGTTATCATTAAACGCCGTGATTTAATGCTGTATTGTTTTGATCCCGTACAAGCAAGAGTAGTTGGTTTGCCAGTTAAATTATTACATTACGGTTTATTAAGTATTTTAGCATTGACTATTGTTGGATCACTTAAAGCTGCAGGTGTTATTTTGGTGATTGCGATGTTAATTGCGCCGGGCATAACCGCATTTTTATTGACTAAACGTTTTGAAAAGATGTTAGTGATTGCAGTAATTGTATCGGTATTTTCAACGGTAACTGGTACTTTAATCAGTTTTCATATAGATGCGTCAACCAGTGCTTGTATTGTGATTTTACAAGCAGTGATTTTTACTCTTGCCCAGTTTTATCGGATCTACGCTAATAAAAAAATAAGGCGTTAATTGAAGTATTGTTTTTCACATTTACGATACTTCAATTATTCGTCATCCAAATATTTACCCGCATCAGCGTAATTATCAAACCTTGAGAATTGACCTTGGAAAGTTAAGCGTACTTTACCAATTGGACCATTTCGCTGTTTACCTAAGATGATTTCTGCAATACCTTTATGTTCTGATGCTTCGTTATATACTTCGTCACGATAGATGAACATAATTACATCGGCATCTTGTTCGATAGATCCTGATTCACGTAAGTCGGAGTTAACTGGTCGTTTATCGGCGCGTTGTTCTAAGCTTCGGTTTAGCTGTGAAAGAGCAACAACCGGAATTTGTAACTCTTTGGCTAATGCTTTTAATGAGCGTGAGATCTCTGCAATTTCAAGAGTTCGGTTTTCTGATATGTTTGGTACTCGCATCAGCTGTAAGTAATCGACCATGATCATACTTAATCCTTTATGTTCACGGTAAATTCGTCTTGCTCGTGAGCGTAGTTCCATAGGGGTTAATCCTGATGAGTCATCAATGTAGATGTTTTTCTTTTCCAGCAGTAATCCCATGGTGCTCGATATTCTTGCCCAATCATCATCTTGTAGTTGGCCTGTACGAATACGAGTCTGATCAACACGTGATAACGAGGCCAGCATACGCATCATAATCTGTTCTGATGGCATTTCTAAACTAAAGATTAGTACCGGCTTATCTTGCATCATAGCGGCGTTTTCACAAAGGTTCATCGCAAATGTGGTTTTACCCATTGATGGACGAGCGGCAATAATAATTAAGTCTGAACGCTGTAATCCTGCGGTTTTTTTATCTAAATCAAGGAAGCCGGTTGAGACCCCTGTCACGCCATCATGTGGACGCTGGAATAACTCTTCAATTTTTGCGACGGTAGCTTCTAGCACATCGGTAATATTTTTCGGTCCTTCACCCTGCTTAGTACGGCTTTCGGCAATTTGGAAGATTTTGCTTTCAGCTAAGTCTAAAATTTCGGTACTGTCTCGGCCTTCAGTTGAGTAACAGTTATCAGCAATTTCATTTGAAGCACTAATCAGTTCCCGCAATATCGCTTGCTGGCGAATAATGTCGGTATAAGCCACTACGTTAATGGCGCTTGGTGTGTTTTTCGATAACTCAGCTAAATAAGCAAATCCCCCCACATCAACAAGTAAGTCTTTACTTTCTAAGCTTTCAGACAAAGTGATTAAGTCAATCGGGGTACCACGACTGACTAAGGTATGCATTTCTGAAAATATGAGTTGGTGATGACGAGAATAAAAATCACGGTCGGTAATCATTTCAGCAACAACATCCCAACGCTGATTATCCAGCATTAGGCTACCAAGCACAGCTTGTTCTGCCTCGATTGAGTGAGGTGGTAATTTTATATTTTGTACTTTTGATTTTTTTGCGTCTTGATTTTTGAGTTCTTTATTTGAATCATCAGTATTCATTGCATTCATCTTTTTATTTAATTTAATCTATAGCTAATTTGCTTACTTTATAAATAATGGCCCTAAAGCGCAATCAGGAATTTGATATTCTAATGGATAATCTACCTGAACCAAATATAAACCTTCAGGTTTCGCGGTTGCTGCAGCTTGAGTACGATCTTTCGCTTTTAATAGCTCATCAATCCACTGCGGTGGTTGATTACCTGCACCAACTTCTAACAAACTTCCGACAATATTGCGTACCATATGATGTACAAAGGCATTTGCTTTGATATCGACAATAACATATTCACCCTGTCTTGTAACTTTAATATGATGAATATTACGCCAGGGCGTTCGCGATTGACACTGTGCAGCTCTAAATGATGAGAAATCATTTTCACCTAATAAATATTGCCCCGCTTGGTGCATCAGTTCTTCATTTAATGGCAGATAATAATGCGTTACGCCTTTGGCCAAAATTGCTGGACGATAACGATGATTATAAATCACATATCGGTAACGTCGAGCCGTTGCGCTAAATCTAGCATGAAAACTGTCATCCACACTTTTTGACCACCGTACAGCGATATTGTCAGGAAGATGAGAGTTTACGCCCATTGTCCATGCTGCCTCACCGCGCTGAGCGTTGGTTTCAAAATGAATTACTTGCCCTGTGGCATGTACACCAGCGTCGGTTCGTCCTGCACAAAATACGGCTATTGGCTCGTTAGCTATGACAGACAAAGCCGATTCTAATCTTTCTTGAATAGAGTCAACGTGCTGTTGTCGTTGCCAACCAAAATAGCCACTACCATCATATTCGATACCTAATGCAATTTTAGAGGTAGTCATTAATCAGGATCTCAAGTGTCTCGATTAACATTAGTCCACCTAAGTAACGGATATTATCTGCTACTGACCAAAATTGAATTTGTTCATAATTTCCATAGCTGTGTCGTAAATTAGCGAGTTTAATGGTTAAGTTCTTTTCACCTTCGGTATTGACTTCGGTTACTGGGGTTGGTAAATCTTCACTTTTTACTTCAACGCCAAATTCACTAAAACGAGCCATGTCTAATTCAATGGGCAAGCTACTGGAAACATTCACCGCTTGAGCTAGTCCATAAAATACCGGCACAATAACGGATTCAATTGAGATAGGTAAATCATAATTACTTATCACTTTACGAATTTGGTTAATTTGAGTGTGTTCACCTAAACTTTGGTGATCAGACTCATGCGAAAGCGGTAATAAGTTAAAGGCAAGTTGATTGTCAAATAGCTCGTTATCAACTGGCATTCCATTGAGTAATCTAGCGCTTTGTCCTGCCAGTTCATCCACACCTGGCTTGCCATATAATGATGAAGGAATAAAGCTGGTTAAATGAAGATTAGTCAGTAATTGAATATCGGTTAGTGATGCAACGCAACGTAATAATTGAGATACGGTTGGGCTTGCAACAGCAATGATATTTTCATTGCGATATTCGGTTAATACGCTGTTATTTACTTTAGGTACAATTAATGGGATATGGTCTTGATCAGCAAAAAATCCGCTCGCATCAATAACGATACAGCCTGCTTGAGCAGCTGTTTGAGCATATTTTTCGCTAGTTTTAGTACCTGCAACAAAAAAGGCAAAATGGCATTGGCTCCAATCCATTTGCTCACTATCAATGACGGTTAAATTTTTACCGGCAAAACGAATTACTTCGCCAGCGCTATTGTCGCTACCGACTAAATAAAGATTTTCAATTTCAATAGTTTTTGAGTCATTTAATAACTCAATTAGCGCAGAACCTACTTGTCCTGTCGCACCAACAATGGCGATATTCCATGCAGACATATGATAAACCCGAATTAAAGTATTTAATGGCAATTATACCACTTTATTGTTAAAGATTTTGGAAAAAAGATATTTTCTAAATTTTGGAATCTTGCTCGAAAAATTGAATTTTAGTTGATTACAATTTTAATAATCCTCGTTAAAGTAATTTTATATTTAACTAAATTTATAATTATGGCGAAGATCTCATTATCGATGATAGCGAAAGAGGCAAAGGTTTCAATCGCATCTGTATCAAGAGTATTAAGAACACCCAACCTAACATCTCCACAAACTCAATTTCTGGTTTATCAGGCGATGAAGGCTTTAAATGTTGATCTATCAAAAAATTTAAAAGATTATCAACCCGTTCATGAAAGCAATAAAATTTTAGTTGTTGATAATCAGCTTATCTCTAAAAGCTTAATCAATTTTGGTATTGAGCAAGTTTTACATGAAGCTGGGTTTCAACTGTTTTATTTACAATTTCCTTATAAGGTTAAAAATGATCTCTATTATTTAATTCAATATATTAAGCAAAATTGTTTTATTGGCATTATCATTATAAATCAAGCTCCCTACCTTACCCAGCTATATAGTTATAAAAATTCATTACCACCCATTGTATTTGTTAATCATTTTAAGAAGAATTTTACCTGTGTTCATTTCGATCATCTGACAATTGGATATCAAACCACTCAGCATTTAATTGAGCAGGGGCATAATAAGATCGCAATTTTTATTAATAGCGATAAAAATACTAACTCCTCATTTTTCTTGCAAGGCTATCAACAGGCTTTTCAACGAATCAATATGCCGATCGATAGTGATTATGTCATTCAAGGTTGCCTTACGTATGAACATGGGCGAGATGCCATTAAGACACTACTTCAAAGCAATAAGCCGCCGACAGCCGTTATTTTTGAGGATTTGAGTAGTCTCTCTTGTTATGATTGTTATCATACGCAAAATTATTTATCGAATTATCGTTCACTTTTTGGCGCATTACACCAAGTCAAAAAGAGCCAATCACAATTACTACATCCGCTGGCGATTACTTATATTAGCCATACCAATGATCTTCAATATAATGAATTAGATCAATTGAGTAGAGTCAATAAGCCTTTATACAAAATGGGATGTAAATCAGCACAATTGTTATGTGATCTTCTTGAACATAATATGACATCATTATCACAATGCCATACTATTGATACAGAAATGTTTTTTACTAATTGCTAATATTTTAAATTGATTAACGATTTAATTAGGATGTTGAAATTAATCTTTTAGGTGACAATTTATTAAGGATTTGAGTTCCTGCACCAATAAATTGTTGGCCTTGATAAATTCTTACTAATGTTTCAACGCTTACACTATTTTCAACAATTACGGTTCTACCTAATAAAATGTCTTTACCTTGGCTTTCACTTAATACCACTTTAGGGCGGTCTTGTAGTGGGCTATCGACTGGCATAAGCATTGGTTCATTTTGCAATTCATCTAGGGTGATCATATTATCGATAGGATAATTTGATACTTGTAGACGTCTTAAATAAATTACATGTGCACCACAGCCAAGTAATTCACCTAAATCATCAATAATGGTACGAATATAAGTCCCTTTTGAACAATGGATTTCTAAGGTTAATTCGTGCTTAGTTGAATCGTATTGGATAAACTGGTTGTCATAAATTGTAATGGGTCTAGCTTCTCGCTCTATAACAATACCTTGGCGAGCATATTCATAAAGTGGTTTGCCTTGATATTTTAAAGCCGAAAACATGGTTGGAACTTGTAAAATATCACCGCGAAAATGAGTTAATGCTTCTTCGATTTGTGATTGAGTAATATTAACCGATCTAGTTGAAATTATTTGACCATCCGCATCAGACGTGTCAGTACGCTCACCCAATTTGGCGATCACGCGATAGCGTTTGTCAGAATCTAACAAGTATTGTGAAAATTTCGTCGCTTCGCCAAAACAGATAGGTAACATTCCAGTGGCTAATGGATCTAGCGCGCCAGTATGCCCTGCTTTTTTTGCGTTGAATAATCTTTTCACTTTTTGTAAGGCATCATTAGATGTCATGCCTTGTGGTTTGTCTAATAACAAAACGCCGTGAACATCACGGCGAGTTTTTTTTATATTCATCATCGATATTTTATTTGAAACGGATCACACTCCTCAATATTTTTTACAATATTGAGCAATTTTATTATTAATCTTTATGACGTTCGTTATCTTGTTTAATAACATCAGATACTAGACTAGACATCTGCATACCTTTAACAAGTGATTCATCATAAAAGAATTTAATTTCAGGAATAATTCGTAAACGCATTGCTTTACCAATGAGTGTTCGAATATACCCTTTAGCATCATTTAAGACAGTCAATCCTTGCTCGATAACTTGTGGATCATCATCGTTTAAAAACGTTACAAACACTTTTGCATAAGAGAGATCACGTGAAATATCTACACCCGAAACCGTTACCATGCCTAAACGTGGATCTTTGATTTCACGCTGTAAAATAATCGCAATCTCTTTTTGTAATTCGTGTCCGACCCGAGACGATCGATTAAATGCTTTTGCCATATCTATTTTCCTTAAAATGTGAATAAGCAAGGTTTATAAAAACCTTGCTTATTTAGCGTATTAACTAAATAGTACGCTGGATTTCGACAGTTTCAAAGACTTCGATAGTATCGCCAACGCGAACATCATTGTAGTTACGAACACCAATACCACACTCCATGCCATTACGAACTTCGTTAACGTCATCTTTGAAGCGACGTAATGATTCAAGTTCGCCTTCATAGATAACCACGTTATCTCGTAATACACGAATTGGGTTATGACGTTTAACTACGCCTTCAGTTACCATACAACCAGCGATTGCACCAAATTTAGGTGATTTAAATACATCACGCACTTCAGCAAGACCAATAATTTCTTGCTTGTATTCTGGAGCAAGCATACCGCTCATGGCTTGTTTAACTTCATCAATTAAGTCATAAATAACTGAATAGTAACGTAAATCTAAGTTTTCAGCTTCAACAACTTTACGCGCTGAAGCATCGGCACGAACATTAAAACCAAGGATGATAGCATTAGATGCTGCTGCAAGTGATGCATCAGTTTCGGTGATACCTCCTACGCCTGAACCAATGATTTTAACTTTAACTTCATCTGTTGATAGTTTTAGTAATGAATCAGAAATTGCTTCAACCGAACCTTGTACGTCAGCTTTAAGGACGATATTAAGTTCAGATACGTCACCTTCAGTCATGTTAGTAAACATGTTTTCAAGTTTCGCTTTTTGTTGACGTGCAAGTTTAACATCACGGAATTTACCTTGACGATATAAGGCAACTTCACGTGCTTTCTTTTCATCACGTACAACTGTTGCTTCATCACCTGCTGACGGTACACCTGAAAGACCTAAAATCTCAACCGGAATTGATGGGCCCGCTTCGGTAACTTCTTTACCTAATTCGTTGCGCATTGCACGAATACGACCATATTCAAATCCACATAATACGATATCACCTTTACGTAAGGTACCTGATTGAACAAGTACTGTAGCAACAGAACCACGACCTTTATCAAGGAATGATTCGATAACGACACCGCTAGCCATACCTGATTCATAAGCAGTAAGTTCAAGTACTTCTGCTTGTAATAAAATCGCTTCAAGTAGTTGGTCAATTCCCGTACCAGCTTTTGCTGAAACATGAACGAACTGAGTATCACCGCCCCAATCTTCTGACATCACGCCATATTGAGCAAGTTCACCTTTGACACGTTCCGGATCGGCTTCTGGTTTATCAATTTTGTTTACTGCAACAACGATTGGTACATTTGCCGCTTTCGCATGTTGAATCGCCTCAATAGTTTGTGGCATCACACCATCATCAGCTGCAACAACTAATACCACGATGTCAGTTGCTTTAGCACCACGAGCACGCATTGATGTAAATGCAGCATGGCCTGGAGTATCTAAGAATGTGATTTCTCCGCTTGAGGTTTTAACATGGTAAGCACCGATGTGCTGAGTAATACCACCAGCTTCGCCTGAAGCAACTTTTGCTTTACGAATATAGTCAAGTAGTGAGGTTTTACCATGGTCAACATGGCCCATGATAGTCACAACAGGTGCGCGAGAAACTTTTTCTGCACCAGTATCACGGTCGCTCATTAGTGATTCTTCAAGTTCGTTTTCACGACGAAGTACCACTTTGTGTCCCATTTCTTCAGCAACAAGTTGAGCGGTTTCTTGGTCAATAACCTGATTGATGGTTGCCATTGCACCCATTTTCATCATGGTTTTGATCACTTCTGAACCTTTTACTGCCATTTTGTTAGCAAGTTCGGCAACAGTGATGGTTTCACCAATAACCACATCGCGGTTAATCGCTTGAACCGGTTTAGTAAAGCTTTGTTGTAAAGTACTTTTGCCTTTCTTCTTGTGGCTACTACGCGTTACGGCACGCGCTTCTTCACGTTCTGCTTTACCTTCTGATAATTTGCTCGATTTTTTCTGTTTAGTCTGTTTGCTACCGCGTCCACGACCACGACCACCTTCAACTTCACGGTCGGTATCATCTTCAGCTGCACGAGCATATTTAGATGTAGTGACATGATAGTCATCATCATCACTGTTATCTGTTTCATCACTATCGCTATATTGTTCAGCAAGTTTGCGCGCTTCTTCCGCCATGCGTTTGGCTTCTTCTTCAAGTTTACGACGGTTTTCTTCTTCCGCTTTACGCTTGATTTCGTTTGCTTCGGCTTCTAAGCGAGCTTTTTCTTCTTGCGCTTTTTTGACTTTTGGATCAGCTGCTTGTTCTTGAGCAACTTTCGCTTTTTCTTCTTGATTGCGTTTTTTAGCTTCGGCTTCTTCGCGTTTCTTCTGCTCTTGAGCCTCTTGTTTAGCTTTTTCTTCAGCCTCTTTACGTGCTTTCAATTCAGCTTCTTGTTTCGCTTTTTGTTCCGCTTCAAGACGCGCTTTTTCTAATTCAGCAGGATCTTGTTTCACGATAGTGCGTTTTTTACGAACTTCGACTTTGATTTCTTTACTTTTGCCACCACCGCTTGACACATTTAGTGTTGAATGTGTTTTACGTTGTAAAGTTAATTTTGTTGGGCCTTGCTGAGGTTTTAAATGCGCAAGCAAAGCTTCTTTTTCCTTTTGAGTAACAGTATCTGATGCAGTCTTTTTCATTCCCGCATCAGCAAACTGTTGCAAAAGTGTTTGCACTGGTGTATTTATTTCTTGAGCCAGTGTTTCGATTGATACTTTGGTCATGTATAACTTTCCCTCAATTATTCATTTGCAAACCAACAAATATTACGGGCAGCCATAATAAAATCGCCAGCTTGTTTGCTTGTTAAACCTTCAATGTCTGTAAGATCATCTGTACCTTGTTCAGCTAAATCTTCTAGAGTCACAATATCTTGTTGTGCTAATTGATAGGCTAATTCTTGTGTCATACCTGGTAGATCTAATAGATCTTGTGCAGGTCGTTTATCACCACTGTGAGCAAGTGCGATAGTCGTTAAGGCATCTTTTGCTCGATTTCTTAATGCATCAACCAGTTCTTCATCAAGTTCTTCAATTTCAAGTAACTCATCTACTGGTACATAAGCAAGCTCTTCAAGTGAAGTAAATCCTTCTTCAACTAAAAGTTGTGCAAGATCTTCTTCAATATCTAAATGTTTCATTAGGTTATTGATTGCTGCGAAAGATTCTGCTTGGTGTTTTTCTTGAAGATCTTCAGTACTCATGACGTTTAACGTCCAACCAGTAAGTTGTGATGCTAAACGGATATTTTGTCCATTACGGCCGATAGCTTGCGGTAAGGTATCGGCATTAACGGCAACATCCATAGTGTGTTTGTCTTCATCAACTACGATAGATACTACATCGGCTGGTGCCATAGCATTAATAACATATTGAGCTGGGTTATCATCCCATAAAACAATATCAATACGTTCACCACCAAATTCATTTGAAACAGCTTGAACGCGAGCACCTCGCATACCAACACATGCACCAACAGGGTCAATACGGCGGTCATTACTGCTAACAGCAATTTTAGCGCGAGAACCTGGATCACGAGCAACACCTTTGATGTCGATCATCTCTTCGCCGATTTCAGGTACTTCTATACGGAATAGTTCTTCCATCATTTCAGGATTTGAACGACTAACACAGAGCTGTGCTGGTTTATTATCTTGTTCTACAAGATATAAAATACCTCGAACACGGTCACCAATTCGGAAGTTTTCACGTGGTAACATATCATGGCGAGACATCATTGCATCAGCGTTATTACCTAAATCAAGGATAACACTATCACGGTTGGTCTTTTTAACAATACCCGTTACGATATCACCAATTCGGTTTCTAAACATGTCAATAACCATAGCACGCTCAGCTTCGCGTACTTTTTGAACGATGACTTGTTTAGCTGTTTGTGTTGTAATGCGGTCGAATGCGACTGATTCAATTTGTTCTTCAACATAGTCACCTACTTTTACATTAGGATCTTCAAATTGAGCTGCTTCCAATGTGATTTCTTTAGTAGGTTGAGTCACTTCATTAACCACTAACCAACGGCGGAACGTATCATAATCACCCGTTTTGTGGTCAATTTTTACGACAACATCTATATCAACAGTATGTTTCTTTTTAGTGGCCGTTGCTAACGCGGTTTCTAGCGCTTCGAAAATTTTGTCACGTGTAAGTGCCTTTTCATTAGATACCGCTTCAACAACAGCTAAAATTTCTTTATTCATCCTTTACACCCGTACTCTATTTAAGGTTAAAATTAGGTACAATGTTCGCCTTTTGTATATTACTAAAAGCAAACACTTCATCATTTTCATCCACGATTAATGTAATCATTTCATTATCAATGGATTTAATCTTTCCTTTCCACTTGCGGCGATTGGCAACAGGAATACGCAAACTTATTGTGACTTCTTCACCAATAAAACGTTGGTAATGTTCAAGCGTAAACAAAGGTCGATCCATACCTGGTGAAGAGACCTCGAGATTGTAAGCATCTTTAATTGGGTCTTCTACATCAAGTACCGCACTAATTTGTCGACTAACATCAGCACAATCATCAACGGTAATACCATTTTCACTATCAATATATACGCGCAAAACTGGGTAACGACCACGAATGTATTCAACCCCAACTAGCTCAAAGCCAAGTGCATTAACAGGCTCTTGGATGATTTCGGTCAATTGCTGTTCTAAATTAGCCAAACAAACCTCCACTGCAGAAAATAAAAAAGGGCATAAAGCCCAACATTCCTTTTAAACTAACGTTTAAATAATATAAAAAAACCCCGACAAGCGAGGCTACATATAAAACATAATATAATGAAGCCACTTGATTCGAACTTTCAGACAATAAAAATAGGATAGATTAATATGAATGAAAATTTAAGTGGTTGCGGGGGCTGGATTTGAACCAACGACCTTCGGGTTATGAGCCCGACGAGCTACCAAGCTGCTCCACCCCGCGATAGATGGCTGAAGATTATACTGTATTTTGTAAAAATTGCAACCCAAAATCATATCAGAATTCACAAAAAGCTTAAAGTTATTGAAACTAAGGGGCTATGATTTTTAACTGGTGAACAATTATGATTAATCTATAGTTGGGTTTTATATATGTATAATTATTCGTTTTTCAAGTGAATTAATCCGCCTAATATTCAGCGGATTAATCATTGGTTGATGTTACTTTTGCGTTGCTGCTTTCATGGTTTTAACGAAAGTTGTTAATTCACTCAGCATTTTGTCTGGATTGTTAAGATTGTTTTCAATGATTTTAACCGTTGCCGATCCAGCAATAGCTCCCGCTGCACCCGATTTAATTGCTTCACTAACTTGAGCGGGTTCTGAAATACCAAAACCTTGAATTGCTGGTGGTGCTTTAAATTCAGTTAGTTTTTCGAGTAAATGAGTGAGTGGTTTATTAGCACGGTTTTCTGTACCGGTTACTCCTGCTCGTGATACTAAGTAAGTATAACCTTTGCCTCGTTTAGCAATATTTTTAATCACTTCATCGTCCGCATTAGGTGGACAGATAAATATTGGTGCGATGCTATGTTTTTCAGCAGCACCCGTAAACTCTTCAGCATACTCTACAGGTAAATCAGCAATTAATACTGAATCCACCCCTGCTTTAGCGCACTTCGCATAGAAGTTATCAATACCATTTTTAAATACTAAATTGGCATAGATTAATAATCCAACTGGAATATCAGGATTGTTTTCGCGGATTTTGGTTAAGATTTCGAAGCATTTGGCAACGGTTATGCCACCATTAAAAGCACGAATATTAGCATTTTGTATAGTTGGACCATCTGCCATTGGGTCAGAAAAAGGAATGCCTAGTTCTAACGCATCAGCCCCTGCATCAATCATTGTTTGAATAATTTGATAGGAAAGCTGTGGATTAGGGTCACCAACTGGAACAAAAGGAACAAATGCACCTCGTTTTTCGACTGTTAAGCGGTCAAACAGTTTTTGATAACGGCTCATTCTATTTCTCCTTTTGCTTTTAATACATCGTAAACCGTAAAAATATCTTTATCGCCACGACCTGATAAATTGACAATTAATAGTTGTTCTTTGTTTGGATTTTCTTTAATCATCTTAAGTGCATAGGCTAAGGCATGAGATGACTCTAAAGCCGGAATAATTCCTTCATTGCGTGATAAGGCCTGAAACGCTTCAAGCGCTTCATCATCAGTGATAGAAACATAATCTGCCCGACCAATACTATCTAAATAAGCGTGTTGAGGTCCAACAGCTGGAAAATCAAGGCCTGCAGAAATCGAATAAGACTCTTCAATTTGGCCTTCTTCGGTTTGCATCATTGGGGCTTTCATACCGAAGTAAATACCGAGTTTACCATGTTTAAGTGATGCACCATGTTCGCCACTTTCGATGCCATGACCTCCTGGTTCAACCCCAATTAATTTTACTGACTTATCATCAATAAAATTAGCAAACATCCCAATTGCGTTTGAACCGCCACCAACACAAGCGATGACAGCATCAGGTAATCGACCCTCTTTTTCCAAAATTTGTTGTTTCGCTTCACGGCTAATTATTTGTTGGAATTCACGCACTATAGTCGGGAATGGGTGCGGTCCAGCAGCTGTACCTAACATATAGTGAGCGGTTTCATAACTACCAGACCAATCTCGCAATGCTTCATTACAAGCGTCTTTCAAGGTTGCAGAGCCGGTTTCAACCGGAATAACTGTTGCCCCCATGAGTCGCATTCTAAATACGTTCGGAGCTTGGCGTTTAACATCTTTAGCCCCCATATATATTCGGCATTTTAAACCCAATAATGCACACGCCAATGCTGAAGCAACGCCATGCTGACCTGCGCCAGTTTCGGCAATAATTTCAGTTTTACCCATTCTTTTAGCGAGTAATGCTTGGCCTAATACTTGATTAGTTTTATGCGCACCACCGTGAACTAAATCTTCACGTTTTAGATATAGTTTTGTTTTGGTCCCTGCGGTAAGATTTTTACACAGTGTTAATGCTGTCGGGCGACCAGCGTAGTTAACCAAAAGATCGTTAAATTCTTTTTGAAAACTTGGATCGTGTATCGCCGATATAAAAGCATCCTCAAGTTGTTCAAGCACAGGCATCAATATTTGTGGCACATATTGACCACCAAATTTGCCAAAATAAGGATTTAATTTAGACATAACCATTCCTTTAATGTAATCAGTTAAATTTGCTCAAATACTAATTTGATTTTTTGTTTATCTTTAATTCCTGGTGAAACTTCAACGCCCGAATTAAGGTCAACACCAATAACATCGGTAGTGAGCGCCTCACTCACATTTTGCGGATTAATACCTCCAGCCAAAATGACATTACTTAAATCTTTGTCACGCAAAAGTGACCAATCAAAACTTTTACCTGTTCCACCGGCACCATTATCAAATATGTAACGTGATACTAGTGGGTTATCATGATTTGGGATGTTATCGCTAATACTTAACGCTTTCCAGATCTGACAGGTTGAGGGTAATTTTTGGCGAAGTGTTTTGATATAGTTATCATCCTCATGACCATGCAATTGCACTGCATAAAGTGATAGTTGTTTAGCTATTTCGCATACTTCATCTATATCACTATCTTTAAAAACACCAACCCAATTCAAGGGTGCCGATGCGATAACACTACGCGCTTTAGTCGGTGTTATATATCTTGGTGATTTAGGCACAAAAATTAATCCACCATAAACCGCACCAGCTTGGTAGACGGTTATTGCATCTTGTGGTTGGGTTAAGCCACAAACTTTATTTTCACCTAGCATTACTTTACGGATAGCTAAGGTTAAGTTTGGCTCAGACATAAGTGCACTACCAATTAAAAAACCGTTAGCATAATGGCTAAGATCTTTAACTTGATTGTGCGTATAAATACCTGATTCACTAATAATGATTCGATCATCAGGGATTGTTTTTGATAAAGTTTTTACCCGATTGAGATCAACCGACAGATCGCGTAAATTACGGTTATTAATACCAATCACTTTAGCGCCAAGTTTGATAGCTCGTTCAACTTCTTGTTCGGTACTAGCTTCCGTCAGTACCCCCATATTAAGTTGGTGAGCAACTTGGCTTAAGTGGCGATATTCATCATCATTGACTACCGATAACATTAACAAGATGGCATCAGCCTGATAATAACGTGCTAAGTAAATCTGATATTCATCGATAATAAAGTCTTTGCAAAGTACGGGTTGGGTGACTTCATTACGTACTATTGGTAAAAACTCAAAACGACCTTGAAAGTATTTTTCGTCAGTTAAAACTGAGATTGCCGAAGCATAATCTTTGTAAACTTTGGCTATACTTGCTGGGTCAAAATCATCTCGAATTAATCCCTTGGATGGCGATGCTTTTTTACATTCTAAAATAAATACCGTTTTCGGTTGATTTAACGCTTGGTAAAAATCACGATCACTAGGTACAACTTTATTTTTAAAATTAGCCAGTGGATTTTTAATTTGTTGCTCGGCAAGCCATAGCTGTTTATCTTCAATGATCTTTTTTAAGACCGTTGCCATTTCAACATTTTCAGTTAATGCTGCAATTGCCATCTTATTCTCCACTCATTATCTTGCTGCTAACTTTTGTAATAGCTCATAAGCTTTACCGCTACGCATTAATTCTATTGCACGCTTAGCATTTTGTTTTAAGTCTGGTTCACCAAATAGGCTAATTAACATCGCCACATTTGCAGCAATAGCTGCTTCATGCGCGGGTTTACCATGTCCTTGTAAAATCGCTAACAATAAATCACGATTCATTTCTGGTGTTCCACCTTCAATATCTTTCAAAGTATATTGCTGTAGACCAAAATCTTCTGGTGTCAAAGTAAAATAGCGAATTTCACCATTTTTTACTTCGGCAACTTGAGTTTCGCCATGAATAGCGACTTCATCCATCCCTGAGCCATGTACCACATAAGCATGGGTATAGTTTAACATTTTTAATGTTTCTGCAATCGGTTTTATCAAGTCAGGATGATAAACACCAAGTAAAATACGTTTTGGTCGTGATGGATTAATCAACGGCCCAAGAACATTAAAAATTGTTCGTGTTTTAAGTTGCTGACGTACTGGTGCAGCATGGCGGAATCCTGAGTGATATTGCTGAGCAAACAAGAAACACACACCTAATTCATCAAGCGCTTTTCGAGATGCTTCCGCTGACATGTTTAGTTTAATACCTAAAGCGGATAAAACATCTGATGATCCTGATTTGCTCGACACACCACGGTTACCATGCTTAGCAACTTTATACCCTAATGCCGCAGTAACAAAAGCACTGGCTGTGGAGATATTGATGCTGTTAGTTCCATCTCCACCAGTCCCAACGATGTCGGTAAAATCATAATCAGGCACTTCAAATGGATCAGCATTTTCAAGTAAGGCCTGAGCTGCTCCGGCAATTTCATCAGGTTTTTCACCCCGAACTTTCATACTAATGATAGCGGTTGCTAGTACCGTTGGTTCTATTTTACCTTGAATAATTAAATTAAACAGTATTTTACTCTCTTCTTGAGACAATACTTGCCCTAAGTACAATTTATTTAAAATCGGTTGAATATTGTATTCTTGCTTATCAACAATAGCTTCTTGTTTTGCTTCTGGCTGTTTTTGTGGTGGATTCAGTGCCCATTCAATGGTTTGTTCTAATAATTTTACCCCTTGAATCGTTAAAATTGATTCAGGATGAAATTGAAAACCGCAAACCCGATCTTGGTCATTACGTACTGCCATAACGATGTTATTACACATGGCATTGACGGTTAATGTTTTCGGTATGTTTTCACCTTTTAATGAGTGATAGCGCGCAACCGGTAATGGATTGGGTAAGTCTTTAAACATCGCTTGCCCATCATGTTCAATTAATGAAGCTTTTCCATGTAAAATATCGCCCGCAGGGACAATCATACCACCATAAGATTCAACAATCGCTTGATGTCCAAGACAGATACCAATGATCGGTAATTTACCTTTTAAACGTTTAAGTAATTCAGGCATTGAACCTGCTTCACTCGGTGCTCCAGGTCCTGGTGATAACATTAGGATAGGATTTTGCATTTGTGATAATTTTTCGATGATCACATCAGCTGGAATTGTGTTGCGATAAATTGTCACGTTATGTTGATTGTGACGTAACTGATCGACTAAGTTATAAGTAAACGAATCAACGTTATCAAGAAATAAGATATTAGCCATTAGAATACACCTTCTACATTATGTGCTGCCATAATCGCGCGAACAACAGCACGTGCTTTGTTACGTGATTCATCCGATTCTGCTTGTGGTTCTGAATCTAAAACCACGCCACATCCAGCTTGTACGGTTGCAACACCATCTTCCACATAAGCACTGCGAATAACGATACAAGTATCAAGATCACCATTGGCAGTAAAATATCCAACTGCCCCACCATAACTACCCCGTTTTATTTTTTCCGATTCGGCAATTAACTGCATTGCCCTAACTTTTGGCGCTCCAGTTAATGTTCCCATGTTCATGGTAGCTTGATAAGCATGTAGTGCATCAAGATCTTGACGTAGTTGACCAACAATTCTTGAAACTAAATGCATAACGTAAGAATAACGATCAACTTTTAATAACTCTTTGGTATATCGCGTCCCTGGCTGGCAAATTCGAGCTAAATCATTTCGTGCTAAATCGACCAACATTAAATGTTCAGCTAACTCTTTTTTATCGGTGCGCATTTCCAACTCTAATCGACTATCCAAATCGTAATCAATCTCGCCATTAGTGTTTAAACCACGTGGGCGAGTACCAGCAATTGGATAAATTTCAACTTGATTATTGGCTTTATTATATTTGAGTGCACTTTCAGGTGAGGCACCAAATAAAACAAAATCCTCGTCTTGCATATAAAACATATAAGGGCTTGGATTATTATTTTTTAAGACTTGATATGCAGATAATGGTTGAGGACAAGGTAATGAAAAACGTCTAGATGGAACAGCTTGGAAGATTTCACCTTGTTGAATCGCATCTTGCATTTTCTTAACAATGGTATTGAAATCATCATCACTCTTATTACAAGCAACATCCATTTCAGCCAACGATTGCCTTTTAATTGTGCTCATTGGTTGATTGAGTTTATTTTGAAATTCATCTAATCGTTGATTTAAGCGTGCAATCTCATCAGTGCAAGAAGTAAAGGCCGTTGCTTTTAATAATGAAACGCGATCTTTGTGATTAATTTCCAATAAAGTTTCAGCTAAATAAAAACGAAAATCCTGACAACGTTGTTCAGTTGGTAATATTGGTAAATGTTCAAAATTTGTCACTAAATCATACGCAAATAATCCACCGACAAAAACGGCATCTGAACTCGCTTTTTCGGGAATATTAACGATATTTAATAATGTTCTTAATGCATCAAAAATCGATAATGACTTCAAGCGAGAATCTTCATCTTGCAAACCATCAATAGGTGGAAACACTAACTTAAGATTATGTTCATCTATTTTTGTTTTAGTGACGTTATCAGGAGATGCTTGCTCTAACAAAGGTAATAATTTTTGTCCGTTGCTGGTTAAAGCTTGAAAAGTCACTTCGTTGTTTAGGGCCGAAATAGTTAAAGCGCTATTAATGATCATTACGCTTTTAATCCCCTGTTTATTATCAATTTCGGCAGATTCAAGCAACAATGTTGCCGGTTTATTATCACAAAGTTGATAAAATACCTGAGTCGGATCCTGATAATAACCAATGGTTTTGATTATTTGTGTTAATGTAGGCTTATTCATTGTTGACTCTCTTTATATAAAATTATTTTTTATCTTTTTTTTAAACTAAAAAACCCGCATTTAGCGGGTCTTGTGAAAAAAGGACATCATCACATCACCCGCAGAAAGTGATGCGCCACCAACTCAAAACAGTAGTTTTTTTATAGTGAGTTAAAGGATTTTGATGATTTATCATTATTATATCTGCTTAAAAAAGATGTTGTACTATTAAACTAGTTCATTAGTGTGTTGTCAAGCGAATATTTTATATTCAATAAATAAAATTAGCCTTTATAAAAAATAGGTTTATTTAGACTCATTTTTTAAATTAATGACATTGATGATTGAACGATTTTAACCTATATGATTTCAGACCAGCGAATAAAGCAGTGCTCAATAACTTATGATGAAATTAAAATCGAGGAGCTAGGTTGATCTTTTCAAGATAATTTTCCACGTTGCCGTATTTAACAAATGATCTATTAGGCTATTTTGATTTCACATGGTTAAAAACTAATAGTTTGTCAAATATCCTAATACCAATTAGAATAATCAATACATTAATAAAATTTAGAGATTTTGATATATGCCAATATTTTATATTCTTATTGCGATAATAGTTTTATTAGCTATCGTAACCGTTTTTAAAGCTATTACCATTGTTCCACAAGGATACCAATATACCATCGAGCGTTTTGGTAAATACACTCATACGCTTGAGCCTGGCTTAAACATCATTATCCCATTTATGGATGGTGTGGGTCGCAAAATTAATATGATGGAACAAGTTCTTGATATCCCATCTCAAGAAGTTATTTCTAAAGATAATGCGAATGTACAAATTGATGCGGTTTGCTTTATTCAAGTACAAGAAGCTGCAAGAGCTGCTTACCAAGTTAATCAACTTGAGCGTGCGGTTATTAATCTGATGATGACAAACATTCGTACCGTACTTGGTAGTATGGAACTTGATGAAATGTTATCACAACGTGATCACATCAACTCAAAACTTCTTAGCATTGTTGATGATGCAACTAGCCCTTGGGGAATTAAAATTACCCGTATCGAAATTCGTGACGTTCGCCCACCAGCAGAACTTATTGCAGCCATGAACGCGCAAATGAAAGCTGAACGTAACAAACGTGCTGAGATCCTTGAAGCAGAAGGTATCCGCCAAGCGGCTATTTTACGCTCTGAAGGTGAAAAACAGTCAGAAATATTAAAAGCAGAAGGTGAAAAACAAGCTGCATTTTTACAAGCAGAAGCGCGTGAACGTGCTGCCGAAGCCGAAGCAAAAGCTACACAAATGGTTTCAGAAGCGATTGCTGCTGGTAACATTAATGCGATCAACTACTTCGTTGCTCAAAAATATACTGAAGCTTTACAACAAATCGGTGCTTCAGATAACAGTAAAGTAGTGATGATGCCACTAGATGCTTCTAGCTTAATGGGTAGCATTGGCGGTATTGCAGAATTAATTAAAAACTCTAAATAATTTGCTTTAGTGAAACAATTCTTCCTAATCTAATTAGGAAGATATTATATTTCAATAAATTAGGTAACAATCAATGACTGATTTTTTAACGGTTATTTATGATTATCCTCACTGGGTATTTATTGCTTTAGGTGGTATTTTACTGATCCTTGAGCTATTGGGAACTTCCGGATATGGGCTTTGGAGTGGAATTGCAGCCATTGTTGTTGGTTTAATAGCTTGGGTTGTCCCTTTATCTTGGCCAATTCTATGGATTTTATTTGCTATTTTTACTTTGGTATCGGCTTATCTTTGGTGGGTGTGGTTAAAAAAACATGGTAAAGATAAATCTGGTAAAAGTGAAATAAATCAACCCCAACAAGAATTAATCGGAATCAAAACCATCGTTACCGAGGCGATAATTAATGGTTCGGGTCGGGTAAAAATAAAAGATGGCACATGGTCAGCAAAATGTAACCAAGATCTAGAAGTTGGACAACCTGTTGAAGTGATTGCTGTTGATGGATTAGTTCTGAAAGTAAAAGCACTCAATAGATAATTGTAATAATAAATGGATTAAATACGAGTCATTGACTCGTATTTTTTTACCTTAAAAACGTAAACGATATCAGTAAATAATCTTATATATTAGTCTTAAAGGTTGAAAGATTGAATAAAAGAACTAAACCGTCGATTAAAACCGACGGTTTTTGTATTTACTTATCAAGTAAAGTGAATGTTTGCTTTTGTTTGGTTGTCGAATCTGAGCCTACAAACACATTAAATTTACCTGGTTCTGCAACATATTGCATTTTGTCATTCCAGAATTTTAACATGTCATATTTGATAACAAATTTTACTTGGCCTTTTTCGTGAGGTTTAAGTGCTATTTTCTCAAATCCAACTAACTCTTTGACAGGACGGCTAACTGAAGCAGTCACATCTTGCAAGTATAATTGGACAACTTGCGTCCCCTCTCTATCACCAGTATTTTCTACATTGGCTATCACTTCGATTTCACCATTTGGCGACATTTCAGTTTTTGATAGTGAAAAATCAATCGTAAAATTGGTATAACTCAAACCATAACCAAATGGAAATAACGGTTCGTTTGGACTATCAAAATAAGAAGTGGTGTATTTACCCATATTGACCGTACCATGAGGTCGACCAGTATTTAATTGACCATAATAAACAGGAATTTGACCAACATTATCTGGGAAAGACATCGGTAATTTACCTGATGGGTTATAATCACCAAAGAGAACATCAGCTACAGCATTACCACCTTCAGTACCTAAAAACCAAGTTTCGAGCATCGCATCGGCTTGTTCATATTCTTCTTTCACGGTAAGTGGGCGCCCATTCATCAATGCAATAATTAGTGGTTTACCTGTTGCTTTTAATGCTGTGATTAAACGTTTTTGGCTTGCTTGCAAATTGAGATCAGTTCGGCTTGATGATTCATGCGCCATCCCTTCGGCTTCGCCAACAAATAAAACAACAGCATCAGATCTTTTCGCTTGAGCAACCGCTTCGGCAATCATTTTATCAGCAGGTCTTTTATCAAATTTAGTGATCTCTTCATATAAATTTAAGAATTTATAAAGATTTGGATCATCTGAAATATTGGCACCCCATGCATAGCTAACTAATTTTGGATTAACCACAGCATTCTTAATCCCTTCCAAAGGGGTTACGGCTAAATTAGCTCGCCCAGCACCAGACCAACTACCCAAAATATCGCGTTTTGAATCTGCTAACGGTCCAATCACCGCAATTTTTTTATTTTTGCTCAACGGTAAAACATTGTTTTCATTTTTTAACAATACAATACTACGACGCGCAACATCCCTTGCTTCTGCACGATGTAAACGATCGTTGGCGAACATGGTTTCAATATCAAAATTAGGATCTAAATTTCGATGAGGATTTTTAAATAATCCCATATCATATTTCAGTTCTAATACATGACGACACGCTTGGTTAATCTGCTCTTGAGAGATTGCACCTTCATTAACTAGTTCTGGTATAAACTGTAAAAAATACTCATCATTCATACTGATATCAATACCAGCTAGGATTGCAATTCTAACTGCATCTTTAGCGTCTTTTGCCACACCGTGATTAATTAATTCACGAATAGCACCATGATCACTAACCACTACACCATCAAAATGCCATTGATCACGCAGTACCTCGGTTAATAACCAATGATTAGAGGTAGCAGGAATACCGTTTACACTAACAAGTGCAACCATAACCGCTCGGCTACCTGCATCTACAGCCGCTTTATATGGTACAAGATATTCTTGGAACATTTTTCGTTCACTCATATCCGTACTATTATATTCACGACCAGCTTCAACCGCACCATATAGCGCAAAGTGCTTAACAGTTGTCACTAATGATTTTTTATCCTCAAGAGACTGTTTTTGCATTTTTTCGACAAAAATACGTCCTGCTTCCGACGCTAAATAAGGATCTTCACCAAATCCTTCTGACACTCGCCCCCATCTTGGATCTCGCGTAATATCAACCATTGGCGCCCAAGTTACATTAAGCCCATCAGAAGTTGCTTCATCAGACGATACTTCAGCAACCTTACCTATCGCATCACGATCCCAAGTTGCAGCAATCCCTAAATTAATAGGAAATACCGTGCGATGACCGTGAATAATGTCAAAACCAAAATAAACAGGGATTTTATTCGGCGATTTTAATGCTCTTTCTTGCATTCGAGATAGATCAGGCTCAACTACAGTATTAAAAATACCACCAATTTCACCCGCTTCAATTTGGTCAAGGACTTTGTCTAGTGTAAGATCACCACCCACACTGATTAATCGCAGTTGCCCTACTTTCTCTTTAATCGTCATCTTTGACATCAAGTCATCAATAAATGCTTTCTTTTCTTCACTATTGGGATTTTGAGCAAATAAAGGAGATGAAAAAATAAAAAAAACGAGAAATAATACGAATTTTTTCATAATAATAAGTATTTTTAAATTTAAGAGGATAGACAAGCGAATAGCATAACGTATTTAACTAAAAAAATCTCGTTATTTAGAAATAGCATCCCTAAAAATAAAGATAAAAGCATTTATTCTTAAAAAGATAAGCCTCAAAAAGTGCGTTCCTCAACTTTTTTTAAGATTTATTAAGAAAATAGATAAAAAATATTGCCAAAAATGCTTCAAAAATGCGTCAGCAAGTCGGCAATAATAATGAATGAAGATCGATTAATCGCGGAAATTAGTAAATTGGAAAGGTTGCCCTAATTCACCATTTTTGACTAATGCCATGGTTGCTTGTAAATCATCACGAGACTTACCTGTAACGCGAACCTGCTCACCTTGTACTTGAGCTTGTACTTTAAGTTTACTGTCTTTAATCAGCTTAACTATTTTTTTAGCTAACTCTTTATCGATACCTTGTTTGAGTTTGACAGTAATACTATAAAATTTGCCACTATGTTCCAGCTCTTCCGGAATTTCTAGCGCTCCGCCATCAATACCACGTTTAGCCAACTTATCACGTAAAATATCCAATAGCTGTTGAACTTGGAAATCGGATTGGCTAGTTGCTTTGATGGTTTCATTTTTTTCATTGAGCTCAAAAGATGCTTCGACATTTTTGAAGTCCCAACGAGTAGTCAGTTCACGAGTCGCATTGTCGACACCGTTTTTAACTTCTGGCATTTGAATTTCTGACACAATATCAAAAGAAGGCATAAAGTTTCCTCTTCTAATCGTTATAAATATTACTTATTTTAAACAACTCTTTTAATTGCCGCCACAATATTTACGGCGGCATTATTATTAGGATTAGTCGATAGTACGAAGTAATTCGTTAATACCAACTTTACCTAAAGTTTTAGCATCAACTTTTTTCACAATAACTGCACAATAAAGGCTATATTTGCCATCTTTAGTTGGTAAGTTACCTGATACCACAACCGAACCAGCTGGAACACGCCCGTAATGAACTTCACCAGTTGCTCGATCATAAATTTTAGTACTTTGACCAATAAATACGCCCATTGAGATCACACTGCCTTCTTCAACAATCACACCTTCAACGATTTCACTACGAGCACCAATGAAACAGTTATCTTCGATAATAGTTGGGTTTGCTTGTAATGGTTCTAACACACCACCGATACCAACACCACCAGATAAGTGAACATTTTTACCAATTTGTGCACATGAACCAACAGTTACCCAAGTATCAACCATAGTGCCTTCATCAACATAAGCACCGATATTGACGTAAGATGGCATTAATACGGTATTACGAGCAACATAAGCACCTTTACGCGCAATTGCTGATGGAACTACACGGAAGCCTTCTTGTTGGAAGCGAGCTTCATCATAATCAGCAAATTTTAATGGCACTTTGTCATAATAATTTGTTGCGCCACCATCAATAAGTTGATTTTCATTAATACGGAAAGAGAGCAATACCGCTTTTTTTAACCATTGATGAGTCACCCAATCGCCATTAATCTTTTCCGCGACACGCATTTTACCGCTGTCTAATAGAGCGATACATTGATTAATTGCATCACGTGTTACAGTATCAACATTTGAAGGTGTAATTTCAGCACGACGTTCAAATGCTGCCTCAATAATAGTTTGTAATTGTTGCATTTCTCGTTTCCTTTAACTTTAAGTCCGTTAGCAAATTTAATTGGGCAAATAGTATAATATAATATGCAGTTATTTTTAAGTGGTTTATCGTATCATTGAGATTTCTCAAAAAGGATAAATTATTTGGAATACCTTTCACAAAATCTGAACAATATTTAATACAGTTGTTTTCTTTGAATATAAAGTTGAATTCTCATTAAATCTTGTAGCAAAAAATAATGCAAAACGATGGATTTTCTTTAGTAGAACTTTTATTTGTTATCTGTATTGGTGCTATTTTGGCTTCAATAGGCGTGCAACATTGGAAGGAATTACAGCTCCGTAACGAACTTACTACTACCACAAAACAGCTAGCCTATTTTCTGGAGGAAGTCCAAGCCAAAGCTTATTACGCTAACGAAAATGTCCACATCTATTATTTTTTGACGCCTTGGTGCTTAAGCACCAGCAAAGGCGAAAAACCAGCGACTTGCCAAGAAGGCTCTAGCTATTTTATTAAACCCAACAATTCTGTTGAATTAAATGATTTAGCCGATAAAAAAACCATCTCTTTTTGGGGGCGAAAAAATATGGCTCAAACCGGTACATTCGAATTGCATAATGCCATTGGCACCACACAAATTATTATTTCATATCGAGGGCGGATTCGGTTTTGTAAGAAAAATAGTTATTTACCAGGGCTGCCGCGATGTTAAAGCAAGATGGATTTTCGTTATTTGAAATGATGTTAAGCATCACCTTTTCTAGCTTAATTTTCATTGGCATCACAGCTTTTTATAGTAAATTACAATCGATTATACTTCAGCAAAATCTTAATACCCATCTACAAAGGAATATTCATCAAGGTATTGTTAGTATTTCCAAAGATTTGAAACGTGCTGGATTTATCGCCAATAAACCAGAAAAGATGAGTCAGCAACCAATTGAAATCAACCCAGCAAAAAATTGTTATATCTTCCGTTACGATAGCGAGATCCGTAATGATTGGGTTCATAATACGACTATTCCAACCAAATCAGATATCTTTGCGTATCGGCTTTATAATAATAATTTGGAATATAAGGTTGGAACAATCAATTGCGAAGGTGTCAATTGGGAGAAAATTTTCGATCCTCACGACATTAAAGTCACTCAATTTTCAATCAAAAAACAAAATAATCATTTTGAGATAGATATTAGTGCTCAATTGAAGAAAAACAAAAAAATTAAATATCAAACAACAACCATTATTAAAAATGAAAATCCCTTTTAATCGTTCAGTAACTCAATATGATGGCTTTAGCACGCTTTTGATGGTGATCATATTGACCATTGTTGGACTTCTTTTGCTAACGGGGTTTCAAATTACCATTGATTCGATAAAAAGGAGCTATTTGATTGAAATCCAATATTATCGTCAGTTTAATCAAGCTAGTTCCAGTTTAAATTGGGCAACCAAACAAATTTGGCAACCGCCAACCGAAGAGTGGCAATGCTTATCTGATACTCAATATCAATTAAAAGCATGTATAAAAAAATCGCGATTAAAAGTGGATAACTACACCCTAGTACGTGGACAGGCTAATGATGATTATTACCTTTATATGTTAACGCATTTTGAAGATAACCAACTTATTGTTGAAAAAGGTCATTGGTTAGATTATTGCCCTGAAAAGAAGATGATTGATTGTGAATAGTAAAAATATCAGTAATAACAAAATAGCTGGATTTAGTTTAATTGAAGTTATGTTGTCATGTTTAATGTTTGCCATCATCATGCTGGGTTTTATTCGTTATTTAACCTCAATTATTCATCAACACCACTATTTTCATCAACATTTCAAAGCACAGCAAATGGCATTTGCTTTACTTGATAGTTACCCTCATACGGTAGATAAAATCATACCAAAAGAGTGGCAATATCAAGTTTACAGCCAACCTTATATTGCACCTTGTAAAATGGTTTTTATTGATATCACCCCACCGAATCATAAAACGATTAAACAACAACGTTTGTTATGTGATTGATGTTCATTTCTAAAAATAAATTACGCTGTTTATTTTCAATTTTTTCATTCCATGCAACCGCAATATCCCATCCCGTTTGAGCTAATTCAAGCGTGACAAGTTTTACACCTTTAGGTAGAAAATGATAAACACTAGCGGGCACAAAAGCAATGCCATTTTTGGCAGCAATTAAAGCCAAAAGAGAGGGAAGATCATTCGTCGCCCCACCCTGTTTTGGTATAGCGTTTATAGCCTCAAGTAATAATTTTGTTTGCTCGGTCAAACAAGGCACCAAGCAGGGGTTTATATGTAATAAGGGATGCGTTTCTAGTACATCTTTAAGATTGTTCCTACTGACTTTTAGATTATTTGGAACTGCTAGCACGATATACTCTTTAAATAACATAATTGAACTCAATGACTCTGGCACAGGCATACGGAGAAAACCAATATCTAATTCCCCCTGCATTAGCAGAGTAATTTGCTCGTTTGAAGGAAGTTGTTTTGCTGAAACATGGCATTGCGGATTTCTTTCAGAAAAAGTTCGAATCCATTTAGGAACATGTTGAAAACAAGATATGCCAAAACCGATTGAAAGAACTCCATTCATGTTTTTTTTAATATTATTAGCAAAAAGTAAAAATTTCTTATTCTGTTGTAATAGCTTTTTTACTTCAGGATATAGCACCTTCCCAACTTCAGTTAATTTTGCGCCATTTCGACCACGAATAAACAGTCTTCGATCAATTGCTCGTTCAAATGCTTGAATTTGTTTAGTTAACGCGGGTTGTGTTATAAATAATTGCTCAGAAGCGATACGGTAATTCCCTACCTCTACAAGTGCGACGAAAGCTCGTAGCAACTTCATTTCAATGTCCATATCCATTCCTAATTGTTATCAAATCAGTCATTTTTTTCATTATACATAATTACTTTTACTATTTATATTAATTTCAATAAGCACAATTAGTTATGAATAAAATTAAGATATTTATTGTTAAATGGACTCTCTCCTATAGCCCAAAGATTCAATGTAAATAGTTAAATTCTTGGCTAAGGTTAACGCACGGAGTAAAAAACTTATGAGTAAGTCAATAAAAAAAATTTCTGCGGTTTTATTTGATATGGATGGGGTTCTAATTGATTCAAATACCGTTATTGAAAAAGCATGGATTGAGGCTGGCAAGTTATATGAAATAACCGTCAAGGATGACGATATTGTTAAACATATTCATGGCCAACCCGGGCCACATACGATTAAAGCACTGTTTGGGCATCTATCAACTGAAGCGCAAAAATGTGTTCAAGACTATATCATGCACGCTGAAAATACTGCTGATTATGATCCAATACCAGGTGTTGCACAATTAATACATGCCTTAGCGAAAGCTAAAATTAGGGTGGGGATTGTAACCAGTGGTTGGCGCGAAAAAATAGATCGAATAATGGCAATGTTGAATATTCAGGAATGTATTTCTGTGATAGTGGAACGAAACGATGTGGCTCGTGGAAAACCCTACCCCGATCCTTATCTTCTTGGCGCTAAACGCCTTATGCTACCACCCGCTGAAACGTTAGTATTTGAAGACTCAATAAGTGGCGTGACTTCAGCAGTTGAAGCTGACGCCTATTGTGTTGGAATAGGCGATGCTGAGCTTATCAAACACGGAGCACAAACTGCGATCCCAGACTTTTCAAAAGTTAAAGTGATAAATGATAGCATTATTGTGTTGGATGACGACCATAAGCTCATTTTAAACAATGCATCAACCACAATCGATTAGATGAAGCTTTTTGTATGTAAAAGTTGTAAAACTTGCTGAGTTTTTTCTGCATGAACATTATGACCAGCACCTTCTACTATTTCAATTTGAGCATTTGGAAATTGGCTAAATATTGCTGGATAATCCTTATCAGTAATATAGTTTGAATTTCCACCTCGGATGAATAATGTCGCTACGTTACAAGGTGAAATTGTGTGCCAATCGCATATATTGTCATATTGATCAATAATGACTTGAGCATTAAACAACCAATGCTGATGTTTAAAAGATTTAAGTAAAAATGAAATGGTCGGGGCACTTAAATCATGCATAAGTTCAATAATCTGCTTTTTATCAGTTAATTGTTGATTAATACATTTTTCTAAAGCGTTAAGAACAGGTGCATTTGCCGTTTGAGTATATTTAACTGGCGCAATATCAATGACACAGATTTTAGAAACAGGAATAAGTTGGCTTAATTGCATGGCAACTTTTCCTCCAATTGAATGGCCGATTAATATAATATTTTGTAACTGCAAATCATGACATAACTCAGCAACATCTTCAGCCATCACTTCATAATTCATGACATTTGACCATGGAGATTGACCATGATTGCGCAAATCAACCTGAATAGTTTGGTAATGACTAGACAGATCTTTAGCTAACATATTTAAATTATCTAGGCTTCCAAATAAACCATGCATCAATAAAATTGGTTGATTATCACCCTGTATTTTATAGTTTAATTTCATTATGCCACTCTACAATTTATTGTAATTAAGAATGTTTCGTCATCACTAATAAACAATTCAATAACCCCAAAAGCATAACTATGATAGAATTTAGTTCAAATTTTTCAATTAATATTAAAAACTATGTTTCAAAATAACCCTTTACTAGCCCAACTAAAAAAAGAATTATATGAACAAAAACCTCGTGTTGAAGGTATCGTCCGAGCACATGAAAAAGGTTTTGGCTTTCTAAATGTTGACAACAAAACTGACTACTTTATTGCTGTTTCGAAAATGAAAATGGTTTGTCATGGTGATAAAGTTTCTGGCACTATTTCCACCATTAACGATAAAACATCATTTGAACCTGAAGTATTAATTGAAAGTAGTTTACAAAAATTTATTGGCAAAATTGGTTTTTTAGATAATGCGATGGTCATTTATCCCGAAAATATACCTGTCAATTTTGTCATTCGCTGTAAAGTTAATCCTGAAGTAACGCAAAAATTAAAGGAAGGTGATTGGGTTGTTGCCACCTTACAATCTCATCCATTAGAAAAAAATAAAAATCATTTTCTTGCTGAAATAACAAAATTTATTGCCAGTGCTGATTCAATTTATCAACTATGGCTTAAAACTTTGGCTCGTTATAATTTAGAAGACAAAGCTCCACAAGCTGAATCTTTAACAATTTCAGAGACTGAAAAAGAAAATCGTCAAGATTTAACGGATATTCAATTTTTTACAATTGACAGTGAAAATACCGAAGATATGGACGATGCGATTACCATTTCACAAGATGATATGGGTAATTATAACCTGATGATAGCCATCGCTGATCCAACCGCATATATTGAGCAAGATAGTGAAATCGACAATATCGCAAAAAACCGAAACTTTACCACCTATCTGCCCGACTTTAATATTCCAATGTTACCAAAACAGTTAGCGGACGATCTTTGTTCATTAAAAGCTAATCAAAAACGTCCAGCTATGGTTTGTAAAATTAAA
This sequence comes from Gilliamella sp. wkB195, assembly GCF_001690445.1. Lineage (NCBI taxonomy): Bacteria > Pseudomonadati > Pseudomonadota > Gammaproteobacteria > Orbales > Orbaceae > Gilliamella > Gilliamella sp. wkB195. Next base: position 26,546 of record NZ_LZGP01000034.1, on the reverse strand, counting down.
ATTGATAAAAATGGCGAATTTACGAATGATGATATCAGTTTTTTACCCGCATGGATTGAATCGAAAGCTAAGCTTTCTTACCACAATGTGTCTGAATTTTTAGAGAATCGTGGTGATTTAAATATCGATGACGCGGCAATAAAAAACCAACTAAAATTATTATCAGAATTGGCAAAAACACGGATAAATTGGCGCCAACAAAATGCGTTAGTTTTCAAAGTGAACAATGATTATCGATTTATCCTTGATAATAATCGTCAAGTAAAAACAATCATTAAAGAATCACGTGGCATCGGCAATAATATTGTTGAAGAAGTGATGATTATCGCTAATTTAGCGCTCACCATGTATTTGAAAGAAAACGTAGGTACTGGCGTATTTAACACTCATTCAGGCTTTGATACCAAATACATTGAACAAATATTAAAAATATTAGCAGACAATGGCATTACAGATTTTGATAAAGAATCTCTTACTTCATTTGAAGGCTATGTTAAATTCCGCCGATTAAGTGATGATAATGACTTCTTATCAACACGATTAAGAAAGTTCCAAACACCTGCTGATTTCTCTATAAAACCAGAACCTCACTTTGGTTTAGGATTTGATGCTTATGCAACATGGACTTCACCAATTCGAAAATATGGTGATATGATAAACCATCGTATACTTAAAGCCTCGCTTAAAGCAGAAGCCTTAACAGCTCCATCCAACGAACAATTAGAGAGCATGGCTGATAGACGTAAAAAATTACGTTTAGCTGAGCGTGATATTGCCGAAAACCTTTATTGCCAATATTTATCTAACAAAATAGGACAAGAGTTTGCAACGGAAATATTAGATATCAACCGTGGCGGAGCAAGAGTTCGTTTAAATGATATTGGCGCATTAGCATTTTTACCACTGTCAATGATTCATGCCGTACGCGATGAAATATCAACTAGTCCGGATGAAGGGCTAATTAAAATTAAAGGCGAAACTGCATACAAAATTGCTGATTTGATCACTGTTAAAATTCATGAAATTAAAATGGAAAATCTATCGGTTATTGTGAAACTGAATGAATCTAACTCTTAAATTCCCTAGTCAATTTAATCAGTTACAAACTATGATTAATAACCCTGATAATTATCAGGGTTAAGCTAAAAAATATTAATAATATTTTTAACATTTATCCTCTTTTTTTTAATAATAATATCTGCTATCTTTCACCGCTCAAAAAAATAAAAAATAAAGCTAGTTTAAACTGCTATATGGAGAGGAAAAAAGATGTCAATTCACGGCCACGAAGTGTTACAAATGATGGATGGGAATGATTATACTGAATCATCTTTACTTGAAGCCATACACAAAAAATTCGGTACCGAGGCTAAATTTCATACCTGTTCCAACTCCGATATGAATGCCGAGCAACTTATTGCCTTTTTAAAAGCAAAAGGAAAATTTAAGCCGGCTTCAATTGATGATTCACAATTTACCGTCGATGTTCGAAAAATATGTCGACATTAATAAAAACTTACAAAAGAATAATAAATGCGTTTTTATAAATTTAATGTAATCATCTAGTGTTTTTAAAAGAATAAGAGTATATAATTTCGCGCTACGGCTCCACTAAAAAGTGTAAGTTGCTCATCCTGAAATTACAACTCAAGAATATGTTCGTGGAATTTGATATATGAAAATAAGTAATATCCTTACATGCGCCATTGTCTCTATTCTTGCCGCAGGCTGTGTAAAAAACAATACGTCTTCAACCGATGGTAAAACTGAAGTTGATCAGTTAGCGATTTTAAAGCAACAATCTGAACAAAATAATTCGTTTGTTGTGGACGCAAAAAAACAATTACTTCAACTCGTTGGAGACAAACACTTTGACAGCTATATAACCAAACACGGTATTTTAAACTGTAAAGGTGACAGCAACCAATCTTCCTGTGTGCTTAATTTTTATCTCAAAGAATTCTACAAGCTAAAATATGACATTCAACTTAAAAGAGTCGTCGAGGAAAACCAAGCTGAACATAATCTTGAGTTGAAAAAAATCACACCAACTGATGGTAATGTTAAAAATTACTGTCAATGGTCAGCAGATTTTATTGAAGCAGTTTATACCAATGATATCAATAATATAACCCAAAGTTATCAAACTTTATTTAAGATGTCAGTGCAAGATTTGGCCGCTTTAAAAGCTAAAATTCTCAAAGATAACTACTCTCACTTTTTGATTGATGAAAACCCAAGTATTCTTCAAGAGATGAGAAGCGACTTTATGGAAAAATGCTTAAGTAGCCCTAAAGACAATATTATCAATTACAACAATATTTTTAGATAATACTCAAGTGAGTCTTTTTATGTACAATTTATTACCTATTAGTCGATTTAGTAAAACATTAACTTGCAAGATAGTTTGTATCGCATCTTTATCTTGTTTAAGTTTTTCTTCATGGGCTTTTACATTTAACGATGTTGTGACACAAGCAGAAAAACTATCAAAAAAAGCTTATGTCCAACCATCTAAAAATATTCCTAGTGAATTATCGTCACTACAATTTGCCGATTATCAAAAGATTTATTTTAAGCATGATAAAGCATATTGGAGCGATCGCAAAAGTCGTTTCAAACTCGAATTTTATCATGAAGGCATGTATTTTGATGTACCTGTCAAAATTAATGAGATTGTAAACAATCAAGTTAATGAAATTAAATTTAGCCCAGATTACTTCGATTTAAGTCCTATTAATTTAGATAAGTTAGATACTAAAAAACTAGGCTTTGCTGGATTTAAAGTGCACTATCCAATCAATAACCCAGCAAAAACCGACGATGAAATATTTACCGCACTAGGTGGTAGCTATTTCCGTGCTGTTGGTAAAAATCAGCATTATGGTCTTTCAGCGCGAGGGCTTGCGATTGATACAGGCGAAATGTCTGGCGAAGAGTTTCCACGTTTTAAAGAGTATTGGATTGAACGCCCAGAACCAAATCAAAAACATTTAGTCATTTATGCCCTACTTGATTCTAAAAGTGTAACAGGGGCTTACAAAATTACCTTAATCCCAAGTGTTGATACTACTATTACTGTAGAAGCCAAAGTATTCTTCCGTGATTCAGTTAAAAAACTTGGTGTGGCACCATTGACTAGTATGTTCTTATTTGGCCCTAACCAACCATCACCACTATTAAACTATCGTCCAGCAATGCACGATTCTAATGGACTTTCAATCCAGGCCAAAAATGAGTGGATTTGGCGTCCATTAAATAATCCTAAACGCTTATCTTTTTCATCATATAGTTTAGAAAGCCCTAAAGCATTTGGTTTAATCCAACGTGACAAAGGTTTTGATGACTATCAAGATCTCGACGACCATTACGAACTTCGTCCAAGTGTATGGGTTGAAATATTGAATGATTGGCATAAAGGTCGAGTTGAATTGGTTGAAATCCCCACCGCAGATGAAACCAACGACAACATCGTTACTTACTGGGTACCCGAAAAACAATATAAAGCTGGTGATGTGTTAGATGTTAAATATCGATTACATTATTCACTCAACGAACAACAACGTTATCCAAAAAATGAAGCTAGAGCAGAAAGTACGCGCTTATCATTAGGTGATATAAAACAAGCAAACTTAATACGTAAACTTGATGGTTCTAATGCTTATGTTGTGGATTTTGTTGGTCCAAACTTATCAGAGCAAGACCCAGTTGACGTTATTTCAAGTATTAATAATGGTTCAATAGTTAGCTGTGATACACAATACAACTCTGTAACAAAAGGTTGGCGAGTACTAGTGCGATTCAACGTTGAAGATAACAAAAAACCAACTGACATTCGCCTTCAATTATCGTCGAAAAAATCACATACGATCGTGTCCGAAACTTGGAGCGGACAATTTCCGGCTCAATGATCTTAATAATAAGCACATAACATGAAAAAAGATTATTTCGAAAACCTATCTGACGCCGAATATTGGCGTCAGAAATCGGAAGACTTGCCAAACGATAAACTCGAATTTCTAAAATATCGACTCAATCAAGTTGGCAATACTGATCATTTTAATGATGAAAGAAAACAACAACCAACTTATCCAAAAGTTGAGCGTGTTTCGGTTCAACCACAAATTTGGAATGAACGTTATAGTCCTCAATCCAAACCTGGTCTGAATATCATCGCACTTATTCGTCGTTTAATTATGTTTGTGCTTATTGCCATACAAACTTATTACGGCACAACTTACTTATCAACCTTATTACCTTATCAAAGCTGGCAACAAATCAATTTTATGGCAAATTGGGATATCAACCCAGAACTTGCCATTTACAGCATCATTCCTTATATCATACAAGGTTTTATCATTGCCTTATTTGCTATCCTATTTTGTTGGATTTCAATTGGATTTTGGACTAGCATCATGGGGCTTATTTTGTCGGTGATCAAAAAAGATCGCTACACTATTGCCATCCCCAATGATCCCGCTAACCACATTGACGCCAAACATCGTACTGCATTAGTCATGCCAATTTGTAATGAAGATGTTTCACGGGTATTTGCAGGGCTAGAAGCAACTTATGAATCGCTAGTTGAAACAGGACATGCGCAGTGTTGTGATTTTTATATTCTAAGCGACACCAATGATCCCGATCTCTATGTCAATGAATTAAAAGCATGGGCTGAATTTAACGCTAAAAAAGCTGACAATGGTTGTAATATCTTTTATCGCCACCGTAAGCGTCGCGTGAAACGTAAAAGTGGTAACATCGATGACTTCTGCCGTCGTTGGGGGCACCAATATGAATACATGATGATTCTTGATGCCGATAGTATTATGACCGGTGATTGTATCTTAAAAATGATCGCAATGATGGAAATGAATCCAAAAGCAGGTATTTTACAGTCTCCGCCTAAATCGGTCAGAATGACAACCTTATATGGTCGTATTCAACAATTTGCTAATCAAATATACAGTGATATTTTTTGCTCAGGTACTCACTTCTGGCAATTAAGTGAAGCCCAATATTGGGGTCACAATGCTATGATTCGCCTGAAACCATTTATTGAGCACTGTATTTTATCGCCATTACAAAAACGTAAAGGCCCTATTCATATCTTATCGCACGATTTAGTTGAAGCGACGTTAATGCGTCGTGCGGGTTATGGCGTATGGATTGCGTATGATATGAATGGTAGTTATGAAGAGCTACCAGGAAACATGATAGAAGATCTCAAACGCGATAATCGCTGGTGTATGGGTAATTTGATTAATTTGCGATTAATCTTCAAAAGTGGAATTACTTTAACTCACCGTGTAATGTTTTTAACCAGTGGTATGGCTTACATCTCGTCACTATTGTGGTTAATCTTCTTGATCTTCTCAACACTCTTATTATTAGTGTTCAATATATCTGAACCACAATACTTCTTCCAACCTAACCAATTTTATCCAACGTGGCCAAAGTGGGATGAACAATTAGCTATTCAATTACTTTCAACCACAATGGTATTACTTTTTGCACCTAAACTGTTTAGTTATGGCATTATTATTGCTCGAACAGGTGCAAAAGATGTGGGTGGAATATTCAAATTATCATTATCGATTTTAATTGAAATGGTATGGTCGATGATCCTTGCACCAATCCGCATGATCTTCCACAGCAAGTTTGTGGTTAAAGCATGGCTGGGTAGCAAAATTCAATGGAAATCACCAGCAAGAAACGATGATGCCTTAACTTGGGGCGAATCATTCTACTTCTGTTGGCCATTATCGCTACTAGGCATAGTTTGGTTATGTGTGATTATTTGGTTAAATCCTCAATTTACTTATTGGTATATAGCGATATTAATTCCATTAACCATTTCACCATTAGTTGTTCGTATTTCAGGCTTATCAAGTATTGGTATGAAAGCCAAAAAAGCAGGGTTATTCTTAACACCGGAAGAAACCCATCCGTCGCGAGCAGTAAAACTAACTGGTGACTATTTAGTCCAAACCGAAGCTGCTTTTATTGAACATGGCTTTATTATGGCGCTTGTCGATCCTATTTATAATGCGTTAGCCTGTGCATTATCGACTTCTCGTCATTTACCTAACTCAAAAAATCAGCAGTTGCGAAAACAACTCATTGAGCATTATCAACAAGTAGATTTAGAAAAAATTAGTAAAGAACAACAATTAGCGATCTTAGAAGATCCAATTATTCTTTCTGCACTTCATCGCCATATCTGGCATCAACAAGAAAAATACGACAATTTGTTCACATTGTGGCAAAATGAATGCCAGAAATAAGAAATAGGGCTTAATGCCCTATTTCGTCTTTTAGAAATTAATCAATATGCATGGATATTTTTTATGACTTGGCAACCTACTGCATCTATTAATAATTTACTTAAGCGCGCTAAAATTGTATCTAAAGTAAGACAGTTTTTTGCTGACCGCTGTATTTTGGAAGTGGAAACCCCGACCCTAAGTCAATATGCGGTAACCGATGTACATCTTAGTTCATTTCATACCTTATTTTTAAAACCTGGTGAAAACGATGAACAACAAGGGCGAAAAATGTCATTAATCACCAGCCCTGAATATCATATGAAACGGTTATTAGCTGCTGGCAGTGGACCGATTTATCAAATATGTAAATGTTTTCGCAATCATGAAGAAGTAAGCCGTTATCATAACCCTGAATTTACAATGCTCGAATGGTATCGTATTCAATTTGATATGATGCAAATGATCAACGAAGTCGATGATCTACTGCAAAGCATCCTAGATTGTGAACCTGCGGAACGAATCTCTTACCAAAAGGCATTCCAACGTCATCTTAATATTGACCCACTAGAAGCTGATCACGCAACTTTAGTTGAAGCTATCAAACAGCTAAATATTGAACTCAATACTGATGATTATGATCGCGACACCTTATTACAATGTTTATTTAGTTTTGGCGTTGAACCGCATATTGGACAAGAAAAACCTATCGCTGTTTATAACTTCCCTGCCTCACAGGCAGCTTTAGCAGCGATCAGTTCAGAAGATCATCGTGTAGCAAGCCGTTTTGAGTTTTATTACAAAGGGGTTGAACTAGCTAATGGATTTAAAGAACTTACCAATCCGCAAGAACAAAAGATGCGTTTTGAACAAAATAATATTGATCGAGCAAATCAAAACTTACCACCACAAAACATCGATATTGAATTAATCGCGGCTATGGAAGCGGGTTTACCCGATTGTGCAGGTGTTGCCGTTGGGCTTGACCGCTTAATTATGTTAGCACTTGATGCAATGAATTTAGATGATGTGATTTCATTCACGTTTGAAAGGGCTTAATCATGTTAGGAAGTTTAGGCTTAAGTGAATGGGCAGTTATAATTATTGCCATTATCGCCTTTGTTTTACTAATTGCCATGCTAAAAGCGCAATTTAAAGCGAATAACCTACATGCCATATATGATTTACAACTTAATCAAAGAAATAAAGAAAATCAGTCATTAATGGCAAATATCACTCAATTAGAACAAGAGTTGAGCCAATACCAACAACAAAATGTTGCTCAAAATATCAAAATTAGTGAATTAAAAACGCGCTTAGAAGAGATTATCAATGCCGCTCATGAAAAACAGACAGTTTTAGAACAAAGCGAGCAACGATTAACCACGCAATTTGAAAATTTAGCAAATCGAATTTTTGAGCACAGTGGCAAAAAAATTGAGCAACAAAATAAACAAAGCTTAGAGTTTTTACTCTCACCACTTAAACAACAATTAGAAGGCTTTAAAAAGCAAGTTCAAGATAGCTTTGGTCAAGAAGCCAAAGAACGCCATACCCTAACTCACGAAATTCGCAACTTGCAACAGCTCAACGAACTCATGACGAAAGAAGCCACCAATTTAACCAATGCGTTAAAAGGCAATAACAAAACCCAAGGTAATTGGGGTGAATTTATTCTTAGTCAAATATTGGATAATTCCGGATTGCGTCAAGGTTACGAATATCACACTCAAGTTAATCTAACTAATGAAGATAACCGACGTCTACAACCAGATGTAATTGTTCACTTACCCCAAGGCGGTGATGTGGTCATCGATTCCAAAGTCACCTTAGTTGCCTATGAACGTTATTTTAATAGTGATGACGAAGAGACAAAAACTAGAGCCATTGCTGATCATTTAATTGCTGTGCGTAATCACTTAAAACAACTTAGTCAAAAAGATTACCATAAACTAAATGGCATTCAATCATTAGACTACATTCTAATGTTCATTCCTGTCGAACCGGCATTTTTATCCGCCATCGATCAAGATCCGTCATTAATCAATGATGCATTAAAAAGTAACATCATGATTGTTAGCCCAACTACCCTATTGGTTGCCTTGCGAACTATTCATAATTTATGGCGTTTTGAATACCAAAATCGCAATGCTGAGCTTATTGCTGATAGAGCCAGCAAACTATATGACAAAGTACGTGGATTTATCGAAGATATGGAAAATCTAGGCAACTGTTTGGATAAAGCCCAACAAACCTATCAAAACTCAATGAACAAACTCTCGAAAGGGCGTGGTAACGTGATTGGTCAAATAGAACGATTTAGGGAATTAGGGATTGAAGTAAAAAAACCAATTAATCCAGATATAGCTCAACTATCAGTTGATGAACTTGAAAATGAAAAAGAACAGCTTAGTTAAATTGTTAACTAAAACATCTTAATTCACCATCATAAAAAATACGTGTATACTCATTTGGTATAAGAAGGAGTACGATATGTCAAACAATAATGAAGTCAGTTTCGAAGAAACCATCAAGCAACTTGAAGCAATTGTCACTCAACTTGAAAATGGTGATTTACCATTAGATGAAGCACTAAATGAATTCGAAAAAGGCATCAAACTAGCTCGTTCTGGTCAAAAACAACTTAATGAAGCTGAGCAACGCATCCAAATTTTATTATCTGAAAACAGTGATGCACAATTATCTGAATTTTCCATTGATAATAATGAATAGCCTAAAACCATTACAAGAACGTATTGATAACTATCTAACAACATATATTTCGCAGTTTGCACCATCTAATTTGCAACAAGCGATGAGTTACAGCCTGCTTGCTGGTGGCAAGCGAATACGCCCTATTCTGGTCTATTTAACCGGACAAATGTTTAATTGTCCGCTAACCAAACTCGATTCAGTTGCTGCTGCCATTGAATCGATGCATACCTACTCATTAATTCATGATGACTTACCCGCAATGGATGATGATAATCTAAGGCGAGGAAAACCAACCTGCCACATAAAATTTGGCCAAGCACAAGCCATCCTCGCTGGTGATGCACTACAATCACTAGCATTCAGCCTATTATCCGAAAACCAACAAATCAGCAACCAAAGCAAAATAAAAATGATTACTGAACTAGCAAGTGCAAGTGGCCTTGCTGGAATGTGTTTAGGTCAATCACTGGATTTACAAGCAGAACACCAAACAGTCACGTTGGAACACTTACAAACTATCCATAACTATAAAACTGGCGCCTTAATTCAAGCGGCAGTAAGACTCGGTGCTTATTCATGCGATGAGGTAGCTCAACTCTATTACCCAATGTTAGACAACTATGCTAAAGCAATTGGACTAGCATTCCAGATACAAGATGACATATTAGACGTCATTGGTGAACAAGAGCTGATGGGTAAACCACAAGGCTCTGATCTTAAGTTGGAAAAAAGCACTTATCCAGCATTGATGGGTTTACAAAATGCCATCGACATGACACACAAGTTATATCAACAAGCTATCGATAGTCTGACGCAAATACCTTATAATAGCCAACCATTACAAGACCTTGCTGGTTTTATTATTAATCGAAATAGTTAACTAAATAACTAGATGATAAAAATGAATTTAGACAAATATCCTCTATTAAAGCAAATCAATTCACCTGCGGATCTTAGGCGATATCCTCTCGCACAATTGCCAGCAATTAGTCAGGAACTACGACAATTTTTATTAGACAGTGTCAGCCAATCTAGTGGTCATTTAGCTTCAGGTCTTGGTGTGGTCGAATTAACAGTCGCGTTGCATTACGTCTATCAGACACCATTTGACAAAATTATATGGGACGTAGGTCATCAAGCTTATCCACATAAAATTCTAACGGGTCGACGCGATCAGATGCTAACTATTCGCCAAAAAGACGGATTACACCCGTTTCCTCACCGAAATGAAAGTGAATATGATGTATTAACAACAGGGCATTCATCAACCTCAATAAGTGCAGCGCTGGGTATTGCCATCGCAGAGCAAAAAAAACAGTCAGGTAAAAAAGTCGCCGCTATTATTGGTGATGGGGCCTTAACTGCTGGTATGGCATTTGAAGCGATGAACCATGCTGGGCACATAAAACCAGATATGCTAGTTATCGTTAATGACAACGATATGTCCATTTCAGAAAACACAGGTGCACTTAATCAACACTTGGCACAAATATTATCAAGCAAAGCCTACACCTCACTTCGTGAAAGTGGTAAAAAAGTGCTTTCCAATATTCCACCATTAAAAGAACTATTCAAAAAAACGGAAGAGCACCTAAAAGGCTTAGTCACTCCGGCTATTTTATTTGAGGAATTAGGTTTTAACTATATTGGTCCTGTTGATGGACATGATATTGAAACATTAGTTGCCACCTTACAAAAAGTCAGACAACTAAAAGGCCCACAATTACTGCATATTATCACCCAGAAAGGAAAAGGTTATGCTCCAGCCGAGCAAAACCCAACCTTATGGCACGGCGTTCCTAAATTTAATCCAAATGAAGGAATATTACCAAGCACAAATAAAATTACCCCAACTTATTCTAAAATCTTTGGTGACTGGCTATGTGAAATAGCAGAGCAAGACAAACGCCTAATGGCAATCACGCCAGCCATGAGCGAAGGTTCTGGCATGACTGAATTTGCTAAACGATTTCCAGATCAATTCTTTGATGTCGCCATTGCTGAACAACATGCAGTTACATTAGCTGCCGGCTTTGCTATTAGCGAATTAAAACCAGTGGTTGCTATCTACTCAACCTTTTTGCAACGAGCTTACGATCAAGTCATTCATGATATTGCCATCCAAAACTTACCGGTTTTATTTGCGATAGACCGAGCAGGCATTGTGGGGGCTGATGGTGAAACCCACCAAGGTGCGTTCGATCTAAGCTTTTTACGCTGTATTCCAAACTTAGTCATCATGACCCCAAGTGACGAAAACGAATGCCGACAAATGCTCTACACAGGCTATTTACATGATGGACCAGCATTAGTACGCTACCCTCGAGGCGAAGGCACTGGCGCACATTTAGAGCCACTAAAAACAATACCACTAGTGCAATCAAAATGCTGTCGAGAGGGCAAAGAGATCGCTTTACTCAATTTTGGCACACTATTACCTGAAGTTTTACAAGTAGCCGAACAAATAAATGCTACAGTGATAGATATGCGTTTTGTAAAACCACTTGATGAAAAAGTCCTTTTGCACATTAGCCAAAGCCATAATATACTGGTCACCATCGAAGAAAACAGCATCAAAGGTGGAGCAGGAAGCGCTGTTAATGAATTTTTGTTATCGAAAAAAATAAAATGTGATATTTTAAATATCGGATTGCCTGATATTTTTATCCCGCAAGGCTCACAGCAAGAAATGCGCGATGAAGTCGGATTAAACGCTAAACATATAATCGACAAAATTAATAAATTTATCAAACTATAGGTTAAATATGGAAAATCAAGCTGTCACCGTTCAGATTTTTGGGCGAACGTTAAAATTTAATTGTCCAGTCGATGAAGTTGACGCACTTACAAATGCAGCTAAAGATTTAGATGCGCGATTAACAAATTTACGAGAAAAATCCCCCCAAGTTGGAAGCGATCAACTTATCATGACTGCTGCATTGAATATCTCTTACGAACTAACGAAAGAAAAAGAAAAAAGCGATGAATTTGCAAATCGACTAAAAATGCTACAGCAATTACTTGATTCCGCATTAAATACTAACAATTAGTTAGATGAAATGTAAATAAACCACAAAGACTATTGTATGATTTTCTAAATTTTGTATCATAGTAAACATCTCTGAGATGTTCGCGATATGGGTTAGTCCCCTGAGCCGATAATCTTTAATTTAGAATGGTGTGATTTTTAATTGGTGTGTATGCCTAATTAACTTAGGAAACCTAAAAATTAAAACATGCTATTCACCTTGAACCTCGGGTTCAAGGGTTACGCCCCTAACGGCATCTTGGAGTCTTTATTCCTTCTCTCTTTCAAATAAAAACTTATGGACATTCGGCAAACTATACGTCAAAAAAGACGTGAATTATCTCAGGCACAACGCGACAACGCACAAGCCATAATCTACCAAAAAATAAAAAAACATCCAGCCGTCAGCCAAGCACAACATATTGCAATATTCTTATCATTTGATGGAGAAGTCGATACTAAACCGATTATTGAATATCTATGGCAACAAAATAAATCGGTCTATTTACCTGTCCCAGTTGCTGAACATAAACTAATCTTCTTAAATTACACCCCAAATACACCACTAGTAAAAAATAGCTTTGGTATCTTAGAACCAGTAATCGATAAAACTAAAATCATAAATATAGAACAACTTGATATCATCTTTACGCCACTTGTGGCTTTTGATGACCGAGGATTTCGTATCGGTATGGGCGGTGGCTATTATGATCGCTTGCTTGAAAACTACCAACAACAGCAAATTTATCCTATTGGGCTAGCATTTGCCTGCCAAAAAGTTGATCATGTTGATAATCAGCATTGGGATGTTAAATTACCGGAAATCATTTATGCTTAATCTGGTTAAGGACCCATTTTTATATTCACTATCGCTCATTACTAGATTAAAAAATAATTAATTCGTTTTTCTACAATTAACAGCCAATTTAGTTATATAATAAATCGAGCAATATCTTTTTTTACACGCATCACCGTCTTTATCTTATTCCTTAGTAAATTAGTTTTTCAATAAAATCAATCACAACTCTTTAACTATAAAGTTACAATCTAATAAGGAGTATTGCAATGTCAGAAAAAAAAGAACTCACCACCAATAATGGTGCCCCTATTGCCGACAATCAAAACTCTCGCACTGCTGGCCCTCGTGGACCGGTATTGATTGACGACTATCAATTAATCGAAAAACTCGCTCAGTTTAACCGTGAAAATATTCCGGAAAGACGAGTCCATGCCAAAGGCTCTGGCGCACACGGAACATTTACCGTCACCAATGACATTACTCAATATAGCTATGCCAGCATTTTTGCCGAAGTTGGCAAACAAACTCCCGTTTTTGCTCGATTTTCAACTGTTGGCGGTGAACGTGGTTCATCTGACACGGCACGTGATCCACGTGGATTTTCAGTAAAATTTTACACAGATCAAGGTAACTGGGATATCGTCGGTAATAACACGCCAGTATTTTTTATTCGTGATGCACTCAAATTCCCAGACTTTATTCACACCCAAAAACGCGATCCTAAGACCAACTTAAAAGATCCGCAAATGATGTGGGACTTTTTCTCTTTATCGCCAGAATCACTTCATCAAGTAACAATTCTTTTTTCTGACCGGGGCATTCCAGACGGATTTCGACATATGCATGGTTTTGGTAGCCATACTTATAGTTTAATCAACAAAGATAATGTACGAACTTGGGTAAAATGGCATTTTAGAACGGAACAAGGCATTAAAAATATTCATCCTAAAAAAGCCGCAGAACTCGACGGTAGCAACCCTGATTCAGCGCAAGAAGATCTCTTTAATGCCATTGAACAAGGTAACTACCCTAAATGGCAACTTTATATACAAGTGATGAGTGAAGAACAAGCCAATAACCATCCAGAAAACCCGTTTGATGTCACTAAAGTTTGGTCGCAAAAACAGTTTCCGCTTATTGAAGTCGGTGTTATGGAGCTTAACCGTAATCCGGAAAACTATTTTGCTGAAGTCGAACAATCCGCATTTGAACCAAGTAATATTGTACCTGGTATTGGCTTATCACCGGATAAAATGTTACAAGGGCGAATTTTTGCGTATGCTGATGCGCACCGTTATCGTATCGGTACAAACTACCAACAATTACCAATCAATGCACCTAAATGCCCGGTACACAATTATCAACGTGACGGAGCTATGCGCTTTTATACGCCAGATAATGCACCAAACTATGAGCCAAATAGTGTTGATAGTGCACCTAAACAACAACCCCAGTATGCTGAGCCACCGATGCATGTCCCTGCCGGCACAATGGATAAATACGATCATCGTGTTGATGGTGATTACTATTCGCACCCACGTGCATTATTTAATTTAATGCGTCCAGATCAAAAACAACTGCTGATTGATAATATTGTCACTTCAATGAAAAACGTCGATCGTGATATTCAAATTAAACAGCTTAAACACTTCTATAAAGTCCATCCCGATTATGGTTCAGGTGTAGCAAAAGGGTTAGGTGTTGAAGTTGATCTAATCAAAAGCTAAAAAGTAAAATAATCGTGCCGACACCATTGTGTCGGCATTGACCTTTGACTTGATAGAGATAAATGTTAATAGCTTTACTGTCTCTCATCACATGTTTCAAAGACCTTGTCAAACTTATCGGGCTGATTAGTCATTACTAAAGAAATTGAATTGTATAAATGCCAAATTAAGGTATTTTCATCCTTAACTTCATAACTTATGCTATCAGAGTAGCTACATTTTGATTCTAAATCGATAAATTATTTGCCGCCTTTAAAGTAGCTCGATTTTATCTCACATGAAATCATTTCTTGCCCGGTATAATCATCCAGTTTACCTTTTTGATAATTTATAAAACGATTACCGCAATAACAAGACTCATAAATCACATTTTTATTATTTAACTCGGTCAACATCTCCCACTTGCCATAATTTTCATGATCCAAATGAGGCTTAGCATTTACTACAAACATAAAAACAATAAAAATAAATAGCAGTCTTTTCATTGTTTAGCTCATTCAACTTGACTGATTAGAAATGGCTTATCATAATCTTTGATTGCTAAATTGAAAGAATTTTTTGTATTTAAAATGTTATTGAGAAGATAAACGAAGATATAAAATTAACCTATTTCACTATTGATCCATAACTGCATATTCCTACAATCAAATCTGATTTATTTGCTTATCACCCTAAATATAATGCCGATTAACGTTAATCGGCATTTATGATCTAATAAAATTACTATTTAACGATTTGTTTCAATTTTTCCAATAAACCCGAATAATCAACTTGATTAAAATGGGTAACATCCACTTCGAGCAATTGCCCCAAAGCAAACTCGTCGTACTTTCTAGTTTGACAGATTTGATAAAATTGTGATTTAGTGACTAAATCGTCGGCCAAACTACGATCTTCAAGTTTATCTCCATAGTGATAGTGCTGCATAATATGACTCAAATGCCGTTCCGGTGAGCGGTCTCGTTGATAACGACGTTGCCATAACACCTCAAAATCAGCAATTAAGCGAATTGTGATCACTTGATAATGATACTTTTGCGCCAACTCACTCAACCGGTGTTTCTGCTTATCACTAAAGGGATACTCAGAAATAATAACGTGTTTACCTGCATCCATATACAGTTGTAAAACACCATAATAAAAATGCCAAACTTTGTGCTCAAGCGCCTGCTTTTCAGCTTTCGAATTGAAACCGACAGAGTCAGCATATAAAACTTTAGCCTCATCGGGTGTTATCACAAAACTGTCTGTAAATTGTTGTTGCAATTTATTAACCAGATAAGTCTTTCCTGTACAGGGGCAGCCAGCGAGTAAAATTAGATATTTACGCATATCAACTCGCCTCCTCTTAGTTTAGACATTTATTACTGTTAAGAAATAAACGCATTTTATGCTTCACTATTTCTTTCACGGCCTCATTAGCTGGAATAATATTATGACGTAATGATCGATTAATTTCAGTTTGGGCAAATTTATCTTTTGCAACTTGTGTCCAGTTAACTAATAACTCCGTGCCAACATTAAATTTACGAATACCGTTATTAATCAGTTCCGGATAGTCCTCCTCTTTGACCCCTGTTCCACCGTGAATGACCAAAGGAATATCAACCATAGCATGAATTTCTTTCAATAACGGTATATTTACCTCTGTTTTTGACTTAAATTGTCCATGATTAGTACCTATAGCAATGGCTAAAGCATCAATTCCCGTTGCTTTTACAAATGCCAGTGCATCTTCCGGTTTGGTATAAACTTTATCGTTAACATCAACATGAATTCCCTCTTCGGTCCCCCCGATTGTTCCTAATTCTCCTTCAACTGATACACCATGAGCATGAGCATATTCAACCACTGCACGGGTTTTTAATATATTTTCTTTAAATGGTAGTGAAGAGCCATCAAACATAACCGAAGTGAATCCACTATCAATTGCTTGTTTTATATCATCAAAATTTTTAGCATGATCGAGGTGTAATACCGCATCCACTATCTCTTCATCTACAATAGCTTTTACTGCATTAACTAAAACTTTAAAGCCAATATACCTTGCAGTATCAACGCTTGTTTGGATGATAATTGGTGCGCCAACCTCTTTTGCAGCCTGTAACATCGCAGGTAACATTTCTAAATTATGCGTATTAAACGCACCAACAGTGAAATTTAATTTTTGGGCTAATAAAGTTACATCTTTAAGTGTGGTGTACATAATTATTTCCTTTAATCTCGTTGAATAGTCATCTGTTTAGCAATATTACGCATAGCATCCATTTTGTTCATCCAAATATCGATATCAGCCAATGAGCCATGCTGAGCGGCTTGAGCTCGCTTAGAGTTATACAAATTCATTAATGTTTTATAACCGTCGCCAATTGATTTCTTATGCTGTTGGCTCTTTTCTAAATACTCAATAGCCAAATCAATATGATTTAATTGATGATAAAGCAGGCCGATTTGTTCACATGATGAGGCTAACATCAGTAAGTCTTCGTTCTTTTCGAGCTGCTGTAATAATTGGTTAATTTTTTGCTCAATCTGTTCCATTTGCTGTGCTGTCAGACTGCTTTTAACCTCTGAGTCGGGGGCTAAATTTGTTTTAGGCGCCTTTTTTTTAAAAAAGTTAAACATGTCATACTCCTCAACTAAAAGTGCTTCAATATTGGGCTTAATATCCACGCATAAAGCAGTGCCACTGTGACAGTATCAACATCAGTTGCTGTTGCATTGATAAACCCCATTTGATTAAAAATGGTGACAAGTAATGCTGGCAACAGCGTAATGAATATCCCATGAGCAATACCGCCGATAAGCGCCCCACGGCGACCACCAACTGCATTACCAAAGATACCTGCCGTTCCACCAGCAAAAAAGTTGGTTAACATTCCCGGTAAAATCATCGCCAATCCAAATGCCGGTAAAGTCAACATTGCAATCACTGTACCTATAGATGTCGTAATAAAACCTAAGATAACTGCATTAGGGCTATATGGGAAAAATACTGGACAATCAAGTGCCGGAATTGCATTCGGAACAACTTTCATGGCAATTCCTCTAAATGCCGGCACAATTTCACCGAGTAATAACCTCACACCGGCAAGTAATACATAGATTCCGACGACAAAAATTATCGCTTGGGTAAAGGCGTAAATGACGTAATTTTGACTGCCGGATAAGGTTGAAGCATACGCTTCACCGGCGAAAAGAGCGGTAATAATATAAAGTGGGATCATAACCACCATGACGGATAAATAAGTATCTTGCAAAAATTCAAATGACTTAGGCAACTTCATATCTTCAATTGAGCGCTTGTTTTCACCTCGCTCCCCTACCAGATAAGCTACACCAGCCTCGAATAAATAACCGATTGTACAAAAGTGTCCTAATGCAATGTCATTTGATCCTGTCACTTTACGAATAATGGGTTGGGCAATGGCCGGCATAAATACAGCAAAAAGTGCACCAATAAAACCGCCAACCAAAATTAGTGTTACCCCAGACAATCCGGCAAAACTACCAAATACCGTTGTCATTGTTGCCATCCATAAAATGGCCTGCCCTGTTAGAAAAATATATTTCCAACGGGTAAAACGAGCAATAAGGATGTTAAAAATAAAGATCATCAAAAATGTTAGTGCAATATCACGGCCTAATCCTAACTGATTCATTGCTTGCCCGTTAATCGCTTCAATAGAAGGAATAATGCCTTGCATATCAAATCCAGCGGTAAAAATATGACCGAAATAGGTTAAACTTCCCACAATAATACTTGACCCGGCATTGAGCACTTGAAAACCCAATAAGGTTTTCAGTGAGCCTGAAATAATTTGTCCAACAGATTTACGTTGTAAAATCAACCCAAACATAGCAATTAAGCTAATGGTTATCGAAGCTTGAGTTAAAATATTGTCGATAATAAAGTTAATCACATTCATGGTATTCTCCTTCTAATGGATTTAAAGCAATCCCTTTTGTTGCAATATTGGACTTAACTTCTCATCAATTTCCGCTTTAGATACTATATTTTTAAGATAGACCACTGCGGTTTGTTCACTGATATTGAATTTAGCAAACTGAGGGCGGAAATTTTCGGCTGTAATGATGATATCGGCTTTAGTTGAGGCTGCTGATGAAATATCGGTATGATCTAGTTTAGCGTCAATACCTTTAGCTTTTAAAACATCTTCGGTTGCCATTTGTGCAGCAAAACTACTGCCTAACCCTGCACCACAAACAAATATAATGGTTAAATTACTCATGTTCTATTCTCCTTCAGATTTAGGTATTTAATCCGATTTTGCTTAATTAAATAAAATTGACTTAAATTGCGCTACACTATGACAGTTGGTTAAACGCTCCAGTTTTTGTTCATCATTAATTAATTCAATCAAACTGCGCATAATGTTGAGATGAGAAAACGAATCGATAGCGGCTAAACAAAATATAATTTTCACTGGCCCCATTTCATCATTACCAAAATCTACTGGGCGGCTCATCGTCACTACGCTCAAACCTAATTGATTTACTCCGTCTTCAGGTCGAGCATGCGCTAAAGCTAAATTTTTCCCAATCACAATATAAGGACCATATTGTTCAACCGATGTGATCATGGCATCGACGTAAGAAGGTAAAATAAACTGTTTTTTTAATAATGGTTCAGCAGCAATTTGGATAGCCTTTCGCCAATCATGGCAATCTTGATGTAATAAAATGTCATCATCAGTAAGAATATCTTTCAACATAGGCTGGATTTTCCTTTTATTGATTTTAAGATTATTGAGAGCTAAACACTTTTCAAGTTGGTTATAGATAGGCTCGGACACAATACCGCCACTTTCTTTAATTAAATTAACAAGTGAATAGAACAGATCCGTTGCATCCGTTAGGTAATTGATACGTTGATTAGCACGATGTTTAGTTAAAAAATCTTTAATGATAGGATGATTTTTTTCTTTTAATATGGGTTCTAAAACTAATACTGGATGAGCAAAATGTTGCAAAGGAAAGGTAGAAAATATTAAATCAAAATCAAGTTGCTCCAACAAATTTAAATCGTTACGCCCTAAGATTGCTAATACATCTATACTAAAAAACTCTTTAAGTGTCTGTGCCAGCAGATTAGAAGTTGCTATACCATGACAACACAACACCACTGCTTTAAAATAGTAACTACGATCTTGGTTAATGGCACTGGCAAAGGTTGAAAAATGAATTGTCAAAAAAGCAATTTCATCATCGGAAATCTTATGGCTAAGTTTTGTTTCAAGTTCATGCATAAAAGTGGTAATCGCAGCATGAATTTCACCGTAATTTTGTTTAATACTATCGAGCAATGGATTAATAATATGAATATTATTACTCACTCTGGCAATCAGCCCGGCTAAGTGCTTACAAAGGTTTTCATATAACTGTTCTTGTTTAGTTGAAAACGGGATTAGCGTTTTTTCTTCTACATAATTAACTAATTTAATGGCTAATAACTGCGCATTAAGCCATTCGACATAATTATTGATATCCTTAGTGTTAAATGCCTCTAGCATGTAAATGATATATTGGCGTTCTTGCCAATTTACCTGCAACGCAAAGTACTGGCACACCAACTGAATAAAGTTCGCTATTTGTCCTTGTTCATTATTATTAAAGTCAGTCCTGACCATTGTCAGATGATGTTGATTCTGATTACGAACAAGCCAAATAGCGGTAAAAATCACAATTTGTTGGACATAAATTTCATCATGTATCTGACTGATAGTTTGATGCGCTAACTGCAATAAGTTATCAATCAGTGATTGAGGAATATAATTAAACAAATGTTGCTGTATTGAGCTTAATTCAGGTAAAGGCTTATCTAGTTCTAAATTGCCGGCAAATTGGTTAATAGCTTCATACATCATTAAGCGAATCGAGCGCTCTAATCCAACAAATTGCATCCCTTGCTTCGGTTGGCTAATTAATTCAATATCATATTTTTTTAATCGTACTTTGATTTTACGAATATCTTCATCTAATACACTTTTTGAAACAAAATAGACAGCTTCTTTATGGCTTAAAATAACAGGCGTTTTAGCAAAAGCAATCGACAATAACAAATCAAACTGTCGCTCATCTTTGCTTAAAACGGTAGAGGATGGCACACCCAATAACGCATCGTGAATCAGCTGTTTCTGCTCTTGATCAGCATTGATGATAAACCCTTTATTACGCACAGTAGTAATTAAAGTGAAATGTCTTTTAGATAAAAACTCATTAATTTCTTGAATTTCATTACGAATAGTTCGAGCACTAATTTGAAACTCTTCTGTAAGCATTTCAATGGTTAATGGATAGTCGATTGAAATGAATTTTTTACATAATTCAATGGTTCTACTTCGCATAAACTTCTCACCTATTTACTTCTTAATTTAAGTATAAGTGAGATGAATTTGCTTACCTAGTGGGTATTTTTGCAAAGATAAATTGCAAAATTGTTGGTAATAAATAGTGCTATTTAAGGAAGGAAGTAAATTAAGTTAACAAAATTGATTGAGTGAATCGATATTACAGCTTCAACTCAATCAATCGTTAAAGTTAGCGCTTTTTGCGACGGTCAATTGCAGCCATTAAAGGACGATGACACTTATAAATCATATCCGGTGGCAGCATAATTAATTCCGCTAATGGTACTGTCCAATCAGGGATTTGCGTATTTTCTGGGTGTTTAGGATCGATGGGAGTATCAACATTATAAAGCTCAGTGTTAGCAAATAACGCTTCTTTTTTAGCGACATCAACATCATCACTATCGCCTAGCATTTTGCAATTATCTAATAACTCATTCGCAAATTGTTCCGGCCAATCTTCGGCAAAATGCCTAAATTTAGCTAAACCTGAAATATGTCTTAACATATCACGAAACAGCAATAAATAAACCATCTGAACGTTCCGTCCGGACAAATTAGCCAACTGCTCATCTGATAAAGTATTATTGATAACTGCAGGACCCCATTTAAAAAACAGCGTGTCTCTATACACCTTAATTACACGTTTAAGAGGACGGTATTTCAATTTAACTAAATTATCAATCTCACGCGATAATTGCATTGTCGGATATCCGACACGATTACGACCATTCAAATCTCGCTCAGACAGCGACGGAGCATTTTTTTCTTTATTCCCTGATAAAAGCTTTTTCAAAAATCCTAACATACTATAACTCTAACTATTTATTTTTTTGTCTAACAAGCTCAAATAAGCAAACGCCGGTAGCAACAGACACATTAAGCGAAGAAACAATACCAGCCATCGGTATACTGACTAACTCATCACAATGCTCTTTGGTTAATCGACGCATCCCCTCACCTTCTGCCCCCATCACTAAGGCCAATGCTGTTGAATTTTTATAAAAGTCAGTTTGGTAAAGTGTGCTGGTTGCTTCACCGGCAGTGCCCACAATCCAAACTTGATATTCATCTTGTAACATACGCATAGTACGCGCCAGATTGGTGACTCTAACCACTGGCACGCTTTCAGCCGCGCCACATGCAACTTTCTGAGCGGTTGAATTAAGTGGTGCTGAACGATCTTTAGGCACAACAATAAAGCTCACACCAGCGGCATCGGCAGTACGAATACAAGCGCCTAAATTATGTGGATCAGTCACACCATCTAAAATTAAAATAATTGGATTGGAATTTTGCTCCATTAATAATGGAATATCATTTTCCTGATAACCACGGCTTGGTTTAACCATCGCCAAAATACCTTGATGAACGCCATTTTTCGTTTTTTCATCTAAATACTGCCTATTGGTCACTTTTACTGCTAAACCCAACTGCTCCAACTCACGAACAAGGGCATTAAGGCGCTTATCTTCTCGGCCTTTAACGATAAAAACTTCAATAATTCTTTCTGGTGCACGCGCTAACAAAGCTTCAATCGCGTGGATACCGTAAACTGTTTCACTCATCTATTTTTTACTCTTTTTTCTCTGATTGCTTGAGGTCGATGCTGATTTAGACGTTTTTTTAGCAGCTGTTTTTGGCTTACTGCGTTTTTTACTCTTTACGACAACCTTTGCGCCCGTTTTTTTACTATTAGCTTGGCTTTTATTTTTGCGCTTAACTGGCAGTTCAGCATCACTATCGACTTTCTTCGCCTTATCTTTGGCTGTCTTACCTTGGCGTTGTGACTTATTATTACTGCCAACCAATGAAAAATCAATTTTACGCTCGTCAGGGTTAACATTTACGACTATTACTTGAACTTTATCACCTAAACGATAAATAAAACGGGTATTTTCACCAATTAAACGATTACGTGATGCATCAAAAATATAATAATCATTTTCGAGTGATGAAACGTGCACTAAACCATCAATAAATAGATCATCTAATCGCACAAAAAAGCCGAAATTAACAACACTCGAAATAGTGCCATTGAATACCTCGCCGACATGATCTTGCATATAATCACATTTCAACCAATCAACGACATCACGAATCGCTTCGTCCGCTCGGCGCTCAGTCATTGAACAGTGTTCACCAAAATAGAGCATCTCGCTAGTCGTATAACGGTGTCCACCGGTTTTATCATGTTGTTTACTATGTTGCTGATCAGCAATAACCCATTTAATCGCACGATGCAATAACAGATCAGGATAACGACGAATTGGCGAAGTAAAGTGCGCATACTCCTCAAGTGCTAACCCAAAGTGCCCACGATTTTCAGGATCGTAAATTGCTTGCTTCATTGAGCGCAAAATGACCGTTTGCAACATCTCATGATCAGGTCTTGCTTCAACCTCAACCATCAACTTAGCGATATCTTTTGGACTGGTACCCTTGCCGAGAGACAAACCAAGTTCACTTAAAATACTGCGTAAATTATTTATGCGATCTTCATCCGGTTTATCATGCACACGAAATAGCGACGGAATCTCAGCATCAATCACCAATTTTGCTGCGGCAACATTGGCCAAAATCATACACTCCTCAATGATCTTATGCGCTTCATTTCGCTGAACTAACTCAATGCTCTCAATACGTTTATCAGCATTGAAGATGAATTTAGGCTCTTCCGACTCAAACCCGATTGCGCCACGGGCAATTCGAGCACTATTAAGCACCTTATAAAGACCATAAAGATTCTCAAGGTGAGGAACCAACTCACGATAATGCTCACGCAAATCCTTATCACCTTCCAAAATCTTAGCTACCTTGGTATAAGTTAAACGCGCGTGTGAATTCATCACCGCTTCATAAAATTGATAACCGGTCAAACGCCCTTTATTCGACACGGTCATTTCGCACACTAAACACAAGCGATCAACTTGTGGGTTGAGCGAACAAAGGCCATTGGATAAAACTTCCGGCAACATCGGAACCACGCGCGACGGAAAATAGACTGAAGTCCCACGCAAACAAGCTTCTTTATCAAGCGCCTTACCGGTTCGTACATAATAGCTCACATCAGCAATCGCTACCCACAAACGATAACCACCACCACGATTCTTTTGACAATAGACCGCATCATCAAAATCTCGTGCATCTTCACCATCAATGGTTACTAACGGCAAATCACGTAGATCCTTACGGCCTTTCTTAGCGCTTTCAGGCACTTGCTCACTAAACTTGTTAGCCGCGTTTTCAACCGCTTTTGGAAATTCATAAGGGATCTCATGATTACGTAATGAAATATCGATGGCTAAATTCGTGCCCATTATTTCGCCAAGCACTTCCTTAATCACTCCGACCGCTTTTTGGCGTCGTTCAGGTCTTTGCTGCAATTCAACCACAACAACTGAGCCCATTCTAACCGTACGATTTGGCTTGCCAGCGATTAAAATATCAAAATTCAAACGGCTATCATCCGGCACCACAAAACCAACACCTTGCTCAATAAAATAACGACCAACAATCAGATTAGTACGTGGCTCTAAAATCCGCACCACTCGCGCTTCAGTCTTACCACGGTATTGACTACCGATTGGCTGAGCCAAAATAACATCCCCTTGTAAAACCTTTTTCATCTGCTCGTGTGACAAAAAATAGTCTTCCGGCTTACCTTCAACCCGTAAAAAGCCATAACCATCACGATGTGCAATAACACTGCCCTTAACCATATCGAATTTTTCAGGTAAGGCATAACATTTACGACGCGTGTAAACCACCTGACCATCACGTTCCATCGCTCGCAATCGGCGATGTAAAGCCTCTTTTTGCTCGTCAGATTTGATTGATACGGCTTTAGCTATTTTTTCTAAACTTGCTGGTTTTGCTTCTTTGGTAAGATAATCCAAAATCAGTTCACGACTGGCGATCGGCGATTCATACTTTTTCGCCTCACGATCATAAAATGGATCTTTTATCATATAGAACGTCCTGTGATCGAATGTTGCGTTAAGGATAACATAGAGTTGTATAACTTAAAATGGAGATTACTTTTTGGAACTTTAAAAAAAGGGTTACTTAATGTTTGAGGGGATGAAAAGAGGGTTGTTCGGCTTTGTATCGTTACAAAAACCCCGCTCCTCAACTTTTTTTGCGATAAAAAACTCAAAAATAAACCCGCCGAGGCGGGTAATTGAAGCGTCGCTTAGCCGCAAAATCGCTTTTTATGGCTAAACGACGTTGACTCCTTGAGTCAGCTTACTTTTAATCACCTAATACTATTTTTTATCACTCCCACCCCCAGCCTAAGGATTAAGGACGAAGAAATAAAAACTAAGGATGGGAGCAAAGGCCGTAGCTGTAGTCGTTGTTGTCGTAGGCCCAACCCACGATACCGTCGTATGTGTACACGATAAACTGGCTACTACCACTCGGGTCACTAGTCCAGAGCCAATAGTTGGTGAGGCCAATGGTTGAATAATCAAACATACGACCCCACTCAGCGAAAAAACCAGAACCTATATGACGCATATAATGATTATCCCGTGAGGAAGGGGTGGCGCCAGAGATAGCAGGAGATTCTGTACGAACCGCGTTGGTTAAATCCCTTACGCTAGGCATTCGATAACCAATACGATTACACCAAAATAATGTATTAGAATAAGTGTCCCTCTTAGAACCACGGTTCACGAACCACTGCTTCAAAGTAAAACCATATTTAACAACTGGAGTACCATTAGTATCACGACCGACCAACTCGAAGGTCTGAGGCAAAGTAGGTTTAGAAATAGGACTAGGACTGGATGAAGTATGCTGGGATAGAGTAGCGTAAGGACCAGTTAAAGTAACGCGTACGCTTGTAGCAGTAGGATTAGACATTGTGACTGTGATACCACCCAGAGAAACAGGAGACCAAGACAATGGCTGACTACTACCACTAATATCTAAATCAAAGTACAATCCATTAAGACCTGTAGTAGGAAAGTTTTGACCGTAATAGAGAGGGTCTGTTTTTTGAGTGAGAAACCCCCTATCAGGGTCCCACATCGAAGCTGGGCCAGCAAAATCCCAAGATGGGTCATAAGGATCATCACCAAGCTTACCATACATTAAATTAGGTCTGACGAAACAAACCACAGGCGAAGCCTTTGGATTGACGTAATAAGTCTCACTACGGGCACTGAAATCACTACGATTAGGAACGCCATAACGAGTTGATAATGTACCGTTAGTACTGGATAACTTAATCCTATAAGGTGCGTTACAAATTGTTAACACGGAATTACGTGATACCGTTTGACCGTTTTTATCGACGATAGATAAACTTAAAGAACCTGTAGCAGTAACGTCTGAATCACCATCATCATCCCCCCAATAATTATTAGGAGGACCGATAAGAGTACTTAAATCGACTGAATTAGTATCAGTAGGAACGAACATACGAATATCAGCAAAACTCTGCCCCTCAACCGGCAAGACGATTGGGGTTGTAGATGATAAATTGGTAGAAGGCGTGTAATTAGTTCCGTTAGATAGTGTAATCCCAAGCAGACCGTTAGCATCAACTGCACGAGTACGACCACCGTCGAAAGTCAGATAAGGTACACTACCCTGTATCGCATTCCTAGTTGTCTGTGATGTCAATGCATG
>NZ_LZGP01000033.1:0-56176 GCF_001690445.1 Gilliamella sp. wkB195 | reverse complement strand
ACACGTGCAATTAATACCGACGGTTTGCTAGGGATTACTTTATCAAATGGAATGAGATATACCCCGTCAACGAATAGCTCATCAAATTTTCCAATAGTGCTACCGATAGTAGGGCAAAGTTTTGCAGATATCAGTATGTTTGTGCCAACTAATACCAATTCAGTTGCGCTCAGTACCGTTATCGGTTGGCCGTATAATTATTGGGGCGATGATGATGGTGATGGTGATATTTCTGCGACAGGCAGTTTAAATTTATCTATTTTTGATAAAAACGACCAACCTGTTTCACGTTATACTGTACTGGATATTTGTAATGCACCCTACCGAATTGTATTAAGTAATACATTCAGTACATTGAGTTCACGTTATGGTGTTCCTAATAGCCGTTTCTATGGTGCTGGAAGTGTAACATATTATGTTAAACCTAATTTACCGCCAGCGATTTGTTTTGTTAAGCCAAATGTGGTTCATGAGAGAAGAGAGTACAATGGTCCAGATTGGTTGTGGGACAGTAATAAAGGTTTTCGGATTCAGTCAACATCCCCATCATCTTATAACTTAAATTTTCCTACAACGGGTGCTCATGGTTTTTACTTTGATTTGGATATTGGTGG
This sequence comes from Gilliamella sp. wkB195, assembly GCF_001690445.1. Taxonomy (NCBI): domain Bacteria; kingdom Pseudomonadati; phylum Pseudomonadota; class Gammaproteobacteria; order Orbales; family Orbaceae; genus Gilliamella; species Gilliamella sp. wkB195. Next base: position 55,562 of record NZ_LZGP01000033.1, on the reverse strand, counting down.
TGTGGGTCCGCTGTCATGGGCGCCTGTTTCACGAGAGGGTATAACCGCGAATATGTACTATTTAAACAATACCACTCTACGCGTTACATTAACCGGTCCAGTAATCCCGCCATCTCAATGGCATTCTAAGAATCCTAATCGTATAGCTAAGCCGACTCTACCCCAGACCTTCGAGTTAATTGGTCGTGACAGTCGAGGTAACGAAGTTGTTAAGTATGGTTTTGTGTTAAATAAGTGGTTTGTTAATAACGGTGATGGGGTTAATAAACTGGATGAATTAAGTGCGTTGTGTAAAAAAATAGGAGGTTATAAAGTTGTGACGGTAAGGGATTTAACTAATGCAAATTTTGATGGCTTAGGTGCTACCCCATCATCATCAGGTAATCATTTTCAGCGACGAATTGGTGCAGGGCTCTTGTCAGAGTGGGGCACTGTGTACCTATACTCTGGAGCCAATTTCTACAACGATTGGTATGTGACTCGTAATAAGTCAGGTAGCAATTCGATTGTAGTGCATTTAGGCACAGGTCTTGCAAAAGTGGCGCGATTATATGATACAAAAGCTGGTATGCTTTGTGTTGTACCTTAACTATTTTTTACATCCTAATTTTTAAGGGAATTGGAATAGAAAAAAGGTTATTAATCGATAGCAGACTTGAAGTCACAACCAATGCGATAAAAAGGATTTTGTGGCTTATCGACGCTTGAATCACCCGCTTAGGCGGGTTTATTTTTGAGGTGTTTTATCGCAAAAAAGTTGAGGAGCGGTTTTTTTGAATTATCATTTTTATTAAAAATCCCCCTCAATCTGAAATATCTAATTTATCTATTAGAGTGAAAGCTGAAATCTATATAACCTAGTTAACTTTCTACGTTAAAATAACTAACTTTATTTTTTATCGCAAATTAAAGGACAAACCTAATGACAACCGAATTGACAACGCTTGATAAGATTAAACGCCAAATTGCCGAAAATCCGATTATTCTTTATATGAAAGGTTCGCCAAAATTGCCAAGTTGTGGTTTTTCAGCTCAAGCTGTGCAGGTGTTATCGCAATGTGGTGTGCCGTTTGCGTATGTTGATATTTTACAAAATCCAGATATTCGTGCTGAATTGCCAAAATTTGCTAACTGGCCGACCTTTCCACAACTTTGGGTTGAAGGTGAGTTGATTGGTGGTTGTGATATTATGTTAGAGATGTTTCAAACAGGTGAATTACAAACCTTGATCAAAGAGACGGCAGAAAATCATAAAAACGATTAATAATGTTGAGAAAGAGAGCGCTAAGCTCTCTTTTTTTATATTTTGACTATTCTTCTGTTTTCGGCTCGACTAAAGGCCAGCCACCTAATCGTTTAAAACGGTTAACGATTTCACAAAATAAAATAGCAGTCTTTTCGGTATCATAAAGAGCTGAATGTGCTTGTTTATGATCGAACGGGATATTTGCCGTTTCGCAGGCTTTAGCCAGAACTGTTTGCCCAAAGACTAAACCACAAAGTGATGCCGTATCAAAAGTCGCAAAAGGGTGGAAAGGGTTGCGTTTAATACCCACTCTTTCAGCGGCAGTCATCAAAAAACTGTGATCAAAATGCGCATTATGTGCCACTATTACAGCACGGGTACAGTCATTGGCTTTGATTCCGGTGCGAACTAATTTAAAGATTGCCTCAATTGCCTCTTTCTCATCAACCGCGCCTCGTAACGGATTATTGGGATCAATGCCGTTAAAAGCTAGCGCTGTTGGCTCTAAAATAGCATCGGCAAAGGGATTGACATTAAATTGCAATGTTTTATCAGGCTCGAGCCAGCCGTCATCTGTCATTTTAAGCGTAATGGCTGCGATTTCTAAAATAGCATTGAGTTTTGGATCAAATCCGGAGGTTTCTATATCGATAACCACGGGATAAAATCCTCGAAAGCGTTCACAAAGTTTTGGCACAATAGTTAGTCTTATCTATCTAAAATGAGAGGTATTATGCCAGTTTTTACTTTTTTCGCCTAGTTTTACCTACTTAAATCAATTAAGTTTTTAACTTAGTATGACCAGTTAATCCTCTTGAGTTTTATTCTTTATAGGCGTTATTAGCATCTTACTTATCCTATTTTGCTTTGCTATCAAATTTTACTACTGTGCGTTAAATCTATATTAAGCATGTTGTCCCGAAATCTAAACTAGTCAAGTGAGTGATTAAATTTGAGACTTAATCTTGAATAAGCAGGATGGTAAAAAACTTAAAATAATTGTTTAATTAATCATAATATCGGGTGAGATATTACGAGAAAGCGACTATAATTAGCGCCAAACAAAAGGGCGAAAAGTTTATTTGGTCATCTTAAGCATTTTGTTAAGACTGTTTTAGTTTAATTCTAAGGTTTGCGAGGGCATTGTGCATAATTTCGAACTTCAACACATCATTGATACACATCTGCAAGTGACACGATATCGTGACTATGCGCCAAATGGTTTGCAAGTTCAAGGTCGTCCGGAGATTAACAAAATTGTGACAGGGGTAACGGCTTGTCAGTTATTGTTAGATAAAGCGGTTGAGCTAAATGCTGATGCGATTCTTGTTCATCATGGCTATTTTTGGAAAAATGAGCCAGAGACAATTACTGGCATAAAGTATCATCGAATGAAGACGTTACTTAGCCATGATATCAATTTATATAGTTATCATCTTCCCTTAGATGGTCATCCAGTATTGGGTAATAATGTGTTGCTTGGGCAAATGTTTGATATTACGGTTGATGCGCGTGATGATATTACCGATTTGCTTTTTAAAGGCACGTTAGCGAATCCATTAACCGCAATTGAATTTAAACAGCTACTTGAACAGAAGCTACATAATGGTCGCCATTCAGTTTTATTTTGTGGTGATAATGCCCCAGCAGTGATTAAGCGAGTTGCATGGTGTAGTGGTGGTGGTCAGGATTATATTGAAACGGCTGCTCAGCAAGGCTTTGATGCTTTTTTTACTGGAGAAGTATCAGAACGAACCATTCACATTGCCCGTGAATACGGTATCAATTTTTATGCTTGCGGACATCATGCCACAGAGCGATATGGTATAAAAACATTAGGAGAATGGTTATCGACTAACCATGGCTTAGAAACTATTTTTATCGATATTGATAATCCTGCATAACAAAAGTTGAATTTAAATAAGAAATATCGCATACTTATTCGCAGTTTTTTTAATCTTTAAGTTGTTTTATAAACACAGAATATGAGAGGTCGCTTTATGTTTACAGGAAGTCTGGTCGCACTTGTTACTCCAATGGATACGAAAGGAAATGTGGACCATGTAAGCCTAAAAAAAATGGTCGAATATCATATTGAAAATGGCACATCTGCTATTGTATCAGTAGGAACTACTGGCGAATCAGCAACGCTTGATCATCATGAGCACATTGATGTTATTAAACGCACTATTGATTATGCAGATGGTCGAATTGATATTATTGCTGGCACAGGTTCAAATGCCACCAAAGAAGCGATCGAATTAACTCGTCAAGTTGAAAATATCGGTGTAGTAGGTTGCTTAACGGTAGCGCCTTACTACAATAAACCAACGCAAGAAGGTTTATACCAACACTTCAAAGCTATTGCAGAAAGTTCTCCATTACCTCAAATTATTTATAATGTTCCTGGTCGTACTTGTAGTGACATTAAACCAGAAACTGTCGGTCGATTAGCTAAAATTAAAAACATTGTTGCGTTAAAAGATGCAACGGGTGATCTGTCTCGCGTTTACAAAACTCGTAAATTAGTTGGCGAAGATTTTAAGCTATTAAGTGGTGATGATGCGACTTTCTTAGACTTTATCATTTTAGGTGGTGATGGTGTTATCTCGGTAACCGCTAACGTAGCAGCGAAACAAGTTGCAACCGTTTGTGAATTGGCATTTAATAACCAAATCCAACAAGCACGCACGTTAAACGATACTTTAATGGGGCTTCATACTCATCTATTTATTGAACCAAACCCAACGCCAGCAAAATGGGCGTGTACTCGTTTAGGTTTAATGGCAAACGGTACTATACGTTTACCATTAGTGCCATTGAGTGATGCTTCTATTCCTGTAGTTGAACAAGCATTAAAAGATGCTAAATTAATTTAAAATTGACTATAACCTTACTTAAAAGCAGAAATCTATGTTGAATAAAACTGAATTGAAAAGCAATGCCTTTAAAAAACTAGCTGTTTTATCGGTTATTACATCGATGTTTATGGTTGGATGTAGTAGCGATCAAAGTTATAAACGAGAGGTTGATGGCAATGAAGATTACCTCAATTCGCCCGCTTTAAAAGCGTTAATTATTCCTGAAGGTGTTTCTGTACCAGTTGAATCTGGTGATTTTTATGTGGACAACAACAAAATTGATGGTGCCGTTGGTAAACAACTTGATATTCGTCCACCAACATTAGCTATTGCAACTATCCCAGAATCTTTTGTACATCATGAACAAAACACTGTTACCTTTAACGTGCCAGTTAGTTATGGTGTATGGAATAATATTCCAAATACATTAAATAAACAAAATATACTGGTTAGTTCAAGCGATAGTAAAACCATTAAAACAAATAATGCAATTATTTCTCGCCAAGATGAACAACAACCGGTTGAGGCTTCTTTTGTCTTTACCCGCCATAATTTAGGCGCAACAGAAACTATCACTATCGTATTAAGTTCATTAACACGTAGTGGTGAAAATCTTATGTCACAGCCGATCGAAGTTCAGCGTTATGTAGTTGGATTATTTAATCAAATAATGGATGATGTCGCACCTGAATCGCTACGAACTGTGCCGGTTAAAACAGATGAAAAAGAGTCAGATACAAATAAAGAGCTGAAAGAAGATCTTAAAGACAGTGTCAGAGATAGCATCAGAAATGATCGCTAATTTAACGATTAGATAATCTTTCATCTAAATGAGTTAAAACCGCGTAAAGCCGATTTTAACCCAATAGCGGAGTAACTTACCTTTGCTATATAAATGAATGTTTATAAATACAGTTTATAACTACAATTTATAACTACGGTTTATAGCGAACACTTATAACAGCAAGGTACTTGATTTGAAATTAAGGGGCGAATAGCTCCTTAATTATTTATTGGCAATTTGATATAAGGTTATAAACATGAAAAAGTTGGCTGAGCTTTATCGTGGTAAAGCAAAAACGGTTTACACCACTGACAACCCAGATCTATTAATCCTTGAATTTCGTAATGATACCTCGGCATTTGATGGACTGCGCATTGAGCAGTTAGATCGAAAGGGGATGGTCAATAATAAATTTAACTATTTTATTATGACCAAGTTACGTGAAGCAGGTATTCCAACTCAAGTTGAAGCCCTATTATCAGATAATGAAGTTTTAGTTAAAAAACTTGATATGGTGCCAGTTGAATGTGTCGTTCGTAATCGAGCTGCTGGTTCATTAGTAAAACGTTTAGGCGTTGAAGAAGGCAAAATCCTTAATCCTCCAACATTTGAACTTTTCTTAAAAAATGATGCCCTGCATGACCCTATGGTCAATGAGTCACACTGTAAAGCATTTGGCTGGGCAACGGATGAGCAGTTAGCAACGATGAAAGAACTTAGCTTTAAAATTAATAACGTGCTAACAGAGCTTTTTGATAAAGCCGGATTGATTTTAGTTGATTATAAATTAGAGTTTGGTCTATTTCATGGCGAAATCACATTAGGCGATGAGTTTTCACCAGATGGTTGCCGTTTATGGGAAAAACAGACCTTGAAAAAAATGGATAAAGATCGCTTTCGCCAAGGTTTAGGTGGTGTGATTGAGGCCTACGAAGAGGTGGCCAAACGTATTGGTGTTCCACTTTAATGTTTGCCCAATTTGATATCTCCTTTTTTTTATTATTAGGTTTAGCTGCACTGTGTTATATCACGCATAATAACACAGTGACCTTTGCAGTATTGCTACTGTTGTTATTCAAATTAACACCGCTAGCAACCTATTTTCCGTTCTTAAATCAATATGGATTAACCATTGGCATTGTCATTTTAACGGCGGCTATGATGGTTCCTTTAGCGGATGGCTCGTTAAAAATTACCGATATTGTAAAATCATTCACCACCTGGCAATCGTTACTGGCTATTTTAGTTGGCATATTAGTCTCATGGTTAGGCACGCGTGGCATATCCTTAATTGGTGCTCATCCAACTATAATTAATGGCTTAATTATTGGTACACTTATTGGTGTTGCCTTTTTCAAAGGGATACCGGTTGGTCCATTGATTGCAGCAGGAATTTTATCCTTATTGATTGGAAAAAGTTAATCAATGATTAATAGCACCAGAAAGCTATGGGTGTTAAACGGTTCGCATCCCCAATTATTTAATCAAGTCAGCGCTATTATTCAACAGCACCCGGGCGATTGGCTTACAGTTACCACAAAAACAGATTTGCCCGTAGCGATTAACCATCATATTCATCCCAATCAAACCAAATCATTACTTGGCAAAGAGTTTAAACATGCTATTTTCGATGCCACCGAAGGTTTTAATTTAGATGCTTTTGCGATGCTAGCCGGCACTTTAATCAAAGGTAGTGTGCTAATTTTATTACTGCCAGATGATTTGACCAATTGGGTGGACCAAGATAGTTTGCGTTGGAATGAATCTACAAAGCCGATTCGTGTGCCCAATTTTGTTCAACATTTACAACAAACCTTATCAAAATTTGCTACAAAAAAGCCACCAGAGTTTACGCAGCAAGATGATGGGCAAAAGGATTTAACCGAGCAACAGTTAGTGCTAAACCAACTCCTAAAAAGCAATAGTCGTTTAAATATCTTAATGGCTAAACGAGGGCGCGGTAAATCAGCATTAGCTGGGCAATTTACTCATTATCATGAATGCTGGGTAACAGCACCGAATAAAAGTGCGCTAACGACTTTTTTTCAGTTTGCTAAACCAGGAACACCGTTTTATGCACCAGATCAACTAATTGAAATGGTCGATCATCCATTTCCTGAGTGGTTGATCATTGATGAAGCGGCGATGATCCCATTGCCAATGTTGGAGCAACTGCTAAAGCTGTCACCATCGACTAAAATCCTATTGATCACAACGGTAGAAGGTTACGAAGGAACAGGGCAGGGGTTTTTATTAAAATTACTGGACAGGCAAATTTGCCAGCGATTTTATCTTAATTCGCCTATTCGTTGGCAAGATAACGATCAACTCGAACAACTTTGCGATAACTTATTGCTTAATGGCGTGATAAAATCGCAAACCAATGAGCAGGCTACGGTCTATTCGCTTAACGAAAGAACAGATATCGACCTACTTAAGTCTATCTACAATTTATTAAAAACGGCTCATTATCAAACAACCTTAGTTGATTTAAGACGACTATTTGATGCAAAAAACTTAGCTGTTTGGCAGGCCAAAAAAGGTGATCAACTTATTGCTGGCGCAATTACGATTGATGAAGGTAATTTGACTGATGACTTAATCGATGCCGTTTGGAAAGGCACACGCCGACCAAAAGGCAATCTTGTCGCGCAATCATTGGTTGCACATGCTGGTGATAAACTAGCGGCAAAACTAAAATCGGTCAGAATTAACCGTATTGCGGTTATAGAGCCTTATCGACGTCAACATATCGCCCTGAAGTTGGTTGAACATATCTATCAACAAGCAATGAAAAATCACAACGATTTTGTCTCTGTCAGTTTTGCTTACAGCGCCGTTAATTATCAATTTTGGCATAATTGTGGCTTTACCTTAGTCCATATTGCCAGCCATAAACAAGCCAATTCTGGTAGTTATTCAATGATGGCAATCAAACCCATCACTCAGCAAGGTTATGAACTAAGCCAACGTTTAGCGGAAAATTTAAGGCGTAATAGCTATTGGCTTAATGCCATTATCGATTTACCTTTCAGTCAACTTATCACCATTGATGATCAGCAGGCGTTAACTCATCAAGATCTTCAGGACCTGCAAGGATTTTGTAATTATCATCGACCGTTTGAAGCAACTTATCCGGCACTGTGTCGTCTAAAACAGGCAACAAATGGTAAAATACCTTCACTATTATTACAAAATAGTGAATCGATAAATAAACTACCAAGTCGAAATGAGATGATCCAAGCTATCAAACAAGAAGTAAAAACATGGCTTGAAAAATTATCAAACTGACCAAATAAAGATCAGCTAATTTACGATCAAAAAATGAAAAGTCAGTTGCCGTCAGATGAAAACTACGTTTAAAATGACGCCGATTTTAAATAAAAGGATCCTATTGTGTTAGAAAATAAATCACAACATTCCAATTCTAAATCAGGTATAGAATACTTTTTCCAAGGCTGGTCTTTAGCATTTAGCCCTGGTTTAAAACGCTTTGTATTTTTACCGTTGCTGGCTAATATCGTTATTATGTCAGCGCTATTTTATTGGTTTTTTGTTTCAATCACTGGCATGGTGGATTGGGGCTTATCGTTTATGCCAAGTTGGTTGCACTGGTTGGGCTACATCATTAGTGCTATTGTCATTTTAACTTTAACAATTTTATTTTGTTATTTTTTCAGTACGATAACCAACGTTATAGCTGCGCCTTTCAATGGTCTGCTGGCCGAACAGGTAGAAGCACAGCTCACTGGTGTACCTGCGCCTGATACCTCTTGGTTGAGTTTAATAAAAGACTTACCTCGCATCTTAAAGCGCGAGCTACAAAAATTTGGCTATTATTTATTATGGGCGATTCCGATATTGCTAACCTACTTGATTCCCATCATCGGGCAATCGGTTACTCCGATAGTGTGGTTTTTATTTACCGCTTGGCAGATTAACATCCAATATGCAGATTACGCCTTTGATAACCACAAAATCTCTTTTGAGCGTATGCGCCAATTATTAAGACAAGATCGCGCTGACAATCTGCTATTTGGTATGTTAATCAGCTTTTTTACCATGGTGCCATTATTGAATTTAATTATTATGCCAATTGCGGTTTGTGGCGCGACAGCGATGTGGGTTGATCGCTATCGTCACCAAGCTATTTTTGCAAGTAAAAGTCAGGACTTTCGATAATTTATTTTTGCTTAGGACGACTTGGCCAATCGTCGTCCTCATCATCAGAATAAGGGATAGGTTTTATCCCTTTCTTTTTTTCTAAATAGTGCTTATAGCTTAGTTTATTCAGTGCTTTAATTGTATTAATAAAGATCCCCACCAAAATAATAAGAATCACCCACCAATAATCTTTAAGCCACTCCATTTAAATCCCCTTGAGTTTTTAGCACAAAGCATGATCTCATATTAAAATCTATAGTAACTTTTCTAAAATATCGATATAGATAGCTTGTAATGTAATGACATCTTGGCAATTTACATTTTCATTCACTTTATGAATAGTTTTATTTAACACACCAAGCTCAATCACCTGACAACCTAACTTAGCAATAAAACGCCCGTCGGATGTCCCGCCACTGGTTGATAATTTGGTATCAATTTGTGTAAAGGCCTTAATTGCACTTGCTGCTGCATCAGTTAGCTCGCCTTGTGGTGTTAAAAATGGATGGCCGGACAAACGCCAATTTAACGTATAGTTTAAATGATGTTTTTGCAAAATCGCCTCGACTTTTGCTTTAATCATCTCATCGGTTAACTCACTACTATAACGAAAATTAAATTGCACTGACAAATCACCAGGAACCACATTTTCAGCGCCGGTACCACCATTAATATTGGCTATTTGCATTGTCGTTTGTGGGAAATATTCATTACCATTATCCCAAACTGTCGTTACCAATTCATTCAAAGCGGGCGCAAATTTATGCACCGGATTATCAGCAAGATGAGGATAAGCAACATGTCCCTGAATACCATGTACCACTAAATTGGCTGTCAAAGAGCCACGACGCCCATTCTTAATCTGATCACCAAGAACACTATCACTTGAAGGCTCACCAACAATACAGTAATCGATCTGTTCTTGACGTTTAATCAGCCAATCAACCACTTTTACCGTGCCATCGGTTGCATCTGCTTCTTCATCGGAAGTCAGCAAAAACGCAACCCGACCAGTATGGTCAGGATATTTTTTAACAAACGTCTCAGCGGCACAAACCATAGCCGCTACGCCACTTTTCATATCGGCAGCGCCACGACCGTACAAAATACCGTTTTCATCAATAGTTGGCTCAAAAGGCGGGTAACACCACTTACTCTCATCACCGGCTGGCACCACATCAGTATGACCGGCAAACATCAAAGTTTTACCACTACCATGGTAGGCCCAAAGGTTTTTCGTCTTACCAATATTTACCTCTTCAATCACAAAGCCTAACGGCTTTAGACGATCGATAATCATCTGCTGGCAGTTCTTATCATCGGGGCTTATTGATCTTTCAGCAATCAATGCTTTGGTTAGTGCAATAACAGGTTCAGTCATGGTGATCTCGATCTTATGATTTAGGTTTAACAAATTGCGAATAGCTCTCGTCAGAAAATCCCAACAAAGCCCGCTTACCATCAACAAGTAGTGGACGCTTTAAAATAGAAGGATTAGCTAACATAATCTTGATAGCGGCATCTTGATTATCAACTTGATTACGTACTGTTTCGTCAAGCTTACGCCAAGTCGTACCACGAGTATTTAACAAACTCTGCCAATCAACAAGTTTTAATAACTGACTTAACAACTCAGCCGACAAGCCATCGGTTTTATAATTATGAAATTGGTAATTGACTTGATGATCATTGAGCCACGTAAATGCTTTTTTCATGGTATCACAATTCTTAATTCCATAAATAATATACATAACTATTTGCCCTAAAATGAAAAGATAAATCGATTATAACAGCTAAAAAACAGCAAACAAAGGGAAAGTGGGTTTTATAAAAATGATGATTTTTTGATAAAAAAGTTGAGGAGCGGGGTTTTTGAGGTTCCAAATTTCGATTAAAAATTATCAAATTATCAAAATTACGCATCACTCAGGTAAATTTTTTCAGAATCTTAATTATAGTTTTTTTAAGGTTTGTAAATGAGATGATTTTAATTAAAACAAGAGTTGGTCGATCCTTTCAAGATCTTTACTTGCGATCTTCTTTACGAATATTAACGATCCAAAACAAAAAAAGAATTGCATCGTATTTTTCCAGTAACTATACTCTTTTACCGTTTTAGCGGGATGGCTAAAATTCAAACAAAACCGTAAATAAATCAAAAATATACTTGACAGGATTGTCGCAGATGTTCTATAATTTTCAACAGGCAACAGGCAACAGGCAACTTGGTCAACCTCTAATTTAAATTCGCCAAAGTTAAGTTTCCAGCGTTTATTTTTCACCAAAGTTTATTTTTTCACGCAATTATGCGGAATTTTGCAAATTTTCTCGCGATCTTTTTTTCGATCCTACTATAGATCCTTATTGCGATCTTCTTTTCGATCTAATTTATTCTGGCAGATCTTTTTAGGTATGGCTGTTTTAATTCCTTTTTCCAGCCATGCATTAACCTCTAAAACCTCGAATGTGATTCAAGGTAATGCGCCGTATTTGACTTTCGATGGTGGTCGTACTCGTGCGATTAATACTAACGATCTGCTCGGGATAACGTTATCTGATGGTACGCAATATACGCCATCAACCAATCCTTCATCGGCAACCCCAATCGTCTTGCCGGTTGTGGATCAAAGTTTTGCTGATATAGACATGTTTGTTCCAACTGATACCGATTCAGTCGCTTTAAGTTCTCTTATCGGTCCTCCTAATAATTATTGGGGGGATGATGATGGTGATAGTGACGTTACTGTTACAGGTTCTTTAAGTTTATCTATCGTCGATAATAACAATCAAGCTGTATCACGTAATTCCGTATTAAAGATTTGTAATACTCCTTATAGGGTGACGTTATCCAGTACTAACGGCACATTATCTACTCGTTACGGTTTTCCTAATCGTAGTGATTTCAGTGAAAGTAGTGTGACTTATTATGTTAATCCTAAGGCTAAACCTGTGGTTTGTTTTGCCAGACCTAATTTAAAAAATGCTAAGCTTGGTGATGATATTTTTTTCCCATATCATGATTATGCTGGCCCGTCTTCGATGTGGGACCCTGCTAATGGTTTTATCCCTCAGTCAATTGACCCTTCACGTTATGGTTCAAACTTTCCTACTACTGGCGCTAATGGACTGTACTTTGACTTAGATATTAGAGGTGTTAGTCAACCTTTGTCTTGGTCTTCATTATCTCAGGGGGGAATCACAGTTACAATGTCTAATTCAACTGCTGCAAGCGTACGTGTTACTTTAACGGGTCCTTTTGCTACCGAATCCCAGCATAATTCAGCCAATCCTGGTCGTCTTCCAACACTTACTTTGCCTCAGACCTTCGAGTTGGTCGGTCGTGATGGTCAAGGTAATCCTGTTATTAAATATGGTTTTACATTGAAACAGTGGTTCGTCAACCGTGGTACTAAGTGGGACTATTATTCTCCTGCCTTATCTTGGTGTAATAGTATTGGTTATCGAATGCCTCTCATAAAGGATTTAACCAATGCAACTTGTCGTGGTAAACATTCAGGCGATTGGTGTGAAGGTTTCGTCGGCGCCACACCTTCCTCACCTGGTAATTATTTCCAACGTAGAATTGGCTCTGGCTTTTTCAATGAGTGGGGTCCTCTTAGCGACTTTGGCGTTGGCTTCACCCTTGACTCTTGGTACTGGACTAGTGACGTGAATGGTAGTTGGCAGCTTGTCGTGTCAACCTTCCACGGTGGTGTGGATAGGCGCGACGACATCCCCCATGCCTCGCTCTGCTCATATCCTTAGTATTTATTTCTTCCTCCTTAAGCCTTAAAGCTTGGGGGATAAAGGAGTAGTTAAATTATTAAGAAATATTTGACTTGAAGAGTCAAGGTGGTTGTCAAATAAAAAGCGATTTTGTGGTTTAGCCCCTCCGGACATCATCATCCCTCAACCGGGGGGGATTTTTAAAGTGTTTAACTGTAAAAAAGTTGAGGAACGGGGTTTTTGAAATTCAAGATTCCACTTAAAAATTATTAAATTATCAAAATCACTAATTTTGAATACTTAAATATAATTTTTTATGGATTATTAATAATAATTTTTAAATGTTTATAAAGATGATGTTCATTAATGAAAAAAGTAAATAAATTAGAAATATACTTAACAGGATTGTTGTGCATGTTCGATAATTTTCAGAAGACAACTTGGTCAACCTCTAATTTAAATTCGTCGAAGTTGTGCTCTCAGTGTTTATTTTTTACAAAAGTTTATTTTTTCACGCAATTATGGGGAATTTTGCAAATTTTCGTGCGATCTTTTTCTCGATCCTTTTTGCGATCTAATTTACTCCGTCAGATTGTTTTTTGCGTGGCGATTTTTTTTCCTCTTTTCAGCCATGCATTAACCTCTAAAACCTCGAATTATATTCAGGGTAGTGCACCTTATTTGACTTTCGATGGTGGTCGCACGCGAGCGGTTGATACTGATAGTCTGCTTAGTATTACTTTATCAAATGGTGTGCAATACACGCCTTCAACTAATACTTCATCTCCTGAAAATCCAATCGTGTTGCCTGTTGCTGGTCAAAGTTTTTCTGATATAGGCATGTTCGTTCCTACTGATACTAATTCAGTCGATTTAAGTGCTCTTATCGGTCCTCCTTATAATTACTGGAGGGATTATGATGGCGATTCAGACGTTACAGCTACAGGTTCTTTACGTGTATCTATCTCCTCTATAAGGTTAAGGACAGGTTCTAGATATTATTCACGTAGTACTGTGCTAGAGATTTGTACAGCACCTTATAAGGTTAGCTTATATAGTACTGGTGGTACTTTATCGACACGTTATGGGGTTCCTAGTAGTAGTACTTTCAATGCAAGTTATGTGACTTATTATGTTACTCCTAATCCTAATAATGAGCCAAAGGTTTGTTTTGCTGATCCAGCGGAGGATGTGTTTACACATGATGGTATTCGTACTTCGATGTGGGACCCTGCGTATGGTTTTCTTCCTCAGTCAACTGACTCATATGATAAGAACTTTCCGACTACAGGTGCCAACAACATGTCCTTTAATTTACGCCTTGCTGGTAATAATCAAGCATTGTCTTGGTCTCCTGTCTCGCGAGGTGGTATCACGGCGACTATGACCAATTCTACAGCGAAAGGCGTACGGGTTACCTTAACTGGCCCTGTTGCAACTGAATCCCAATGGAATTCCAGCAATCCTGGTCCTATTACTAAGCCTACTTTGCCTCAGACATTCGAGTTAGTTGGTCGAGATAGTAGTGGTAAAGCTATCGTTAAATATGGTTTTACATTAAAACAATGGTTTGTCAACCGAGGTAAAGGCTATTACTCCTATCCTAGTATGGAGTCCTGGTGTAATAGTATTGGTTATCGTATGCCTACGATTAAAGATTTAACTAATGCAAAACGTTATGAAGCGACTGGTGCTGAACCTTCATCATCTTATGGTGTTTATTATCAGCATAGCATTGGTGCTGGCTTTATTGCGGAGTGGGGTAATCTAGGCCTATATAAAGATGCTAACTTTAGTACTAACAACTCTTATCCTAACAGGCTCTGGACCAATGTTATAGCTCCTGGCAACGATAATCGGTTTGTTGTTTATCTTGATGATGGCCATATACATTGGGCTTATATTGGCTCTGATATCACTTTGAAAGGGCTTTGTACTTTACCTTAGTATCATCTATCGTGCGATAAAAAGCGATTTTGTGGTTTAGCCTCCCCCGTACATCATCATCCCTCAACAGGGGGGGGATTTTTTGAGCAATAGTAGTTTCAGCGTTTAAAATTCCACCTTGCAATGTTGCCATATGAATAATTTGGCTCTAAATGATGATGTGTTTTAATTATTTTTATATCAGAAAAGTTGAGGAGCGGGGTTTTTGAGGTTCTAAATTTCGATTAAAAATTATTAAATTATCGAAATTACTCATCATTCAGGTAAATTTTTTTAGGATCTTAATTATAGTTTTTTAAAGGTTTGTAAGGAAGATGATTTTAATTAAAACAATAGATAGTCGATCCTTTCAAGATCTTTCTTGCGATCTTCTTTACGAAAATTAACGATCCAAAATAAAAAAAGTATTGCATCGTGTTTTTCCAGTAACTATACTCTTTTAGCGTTTTAGCTGGATGGCTAAAATTCAAACAAAACAGTAAATAAATCAAAAATATACTTGACAGGATTGTCGCAGATGTTCTATAATTCTCAACAGGCAACAGGCAACAGGCAACTTGGCCAACCTCTAATTTAAATTCGTCAAAGTTAAGCTCCCAGCGTTTATTTTTCACCAAAGTTTATTTTTTCACGCAATTATGCGAAATTTTGCAAATTTTCGCGCGATCTTTTTTTCGATCCTACTATAGATCCTTCTTGCGATCCTCTTTTCGATCTAATTTATTCCGGCAGATTTTTTTAGGCGTAGCTGTTTTACTTTCTTTTACCAGCCATGCATTAACCTCTAAAACCTCGAATGTGATTCACGGTAATGCGCCGTATTTAACTTTTGATGGTGGTCGTACTCGCGTTGTTGATACAAATGGGCTGCTTGGTATTACTCTATCTGATGGTACACAATACACGCCTTTAAATAATACCTCATCTACAACGCCAATCGTCTTGCCTGATGAAGAGCAAAGTTTTGCTGATATAGACATGTTTGTTCCAACTGATACTGATTCAGTCGCTTTAAGTTCTCTTATCGGTCCTCCTAATAATTATTGGGGGGATGATGATGGTGATAATGACGTTACTGTTACTGGTTCTTTAAGTTTATCTATCGTCGATAATAACAATCAAGCTGTATCACGTAATTCCGTATTAACGATTTGTAATTCTCCTTATAGGGTTACGTTATCAAGTACTAACGGCACATTATCCACACGTTATGGCGTTCCTAATAGTAGTGATTTCAGTGCCAATGTTGTGACGTATTTCGTTAATCCTAAGGCTACGTCGATGGTTTGTTTCACCAGACCTAATTTAAAAAATGCTAAGCTTGGTGATGATATTTTGTTCCCATATCATGATTATGCTGGTCCGTCTTTTATGTGGGACCCTGCTAATGGTTTTATCCCTCAGTCAACTGACCCTTCACGTTATGGTTCAAACTTTCCTACTACTGGCGCTAATGGACTGTACTTTGACTTAGATATTAGAGGTGTTAGTCAACCTTTGTCTTGGTCTTCATTATCTCAGGGGGGAATCACAGTTACAATGTCTAATTCAACTGCTGCAAGCGTACGTGTTACTTTAACGGGTCCTTTCGCTACCGAATTCCAGCATAATTCAGACAATCCTGGTCTTATTTCCAAACCTATTTTGCCTCAGACCTTTGAGTTGGTCGGTCGTGATGGTCAAGGTAATCCTGTTATTAAATATGGTTTTACATTGAAGCAGTGGTTCGTCAACCGTGGTACTAAGTGGGACGATTATTCTCCTGCCTTATCTTGGTGTAATAGTATTGGTTATCGAATGCCTCTCATAAAGGATTTAACCAATGCAACTTGTCGTGGTAAACATTCAGGCGATTGGTGTGAAGGTTTCGTCGGCGCCACACCTTCCTCACCTGGTAATTATTTCCAACGTAGAATTGGCTCTGGCTTTTTCAATGAGTGGGGTCCTCTTAGCGACTTTGGCGTTGGCTTCACCCATGACTCTTGGTACTGGACTAGTGACGTGAATGGTAGTAGTTTGCGGCATGTCGTGCAAACCTTCCACGGTGGTGTGGATAGGCGCACCGACAGCCCCCATGCCTCGCTCTGCTCATATCCTTAGTATTTATTTCTTCTTCCTTAAGCCTTAAAACTTGGGGGTATAAAGGAGTAGTTAAATTATTAAGAAATATTTGAATTGAAGAGTCAAGGTAGTTTTCAGATAAAAATTGATTTTGTGGTTTAGCCCCTCCGGATATCATCATCCCTCAACCGGGGGGGATTTTTAAAGTGTTTAACTATAAAAAAGTTGAGGAACGGGGTTTTTGAAATTCAAGATTCCACTTAAAAATTATTAAATTATCAAAATCACTAATTTTGAATACTTAAATATAATTTTTTATGGATTATTAATACTAATTTTTAAATGTTTGTAAAGATGATGTTATTTAATGAAAAAAGTAAATAAATTAAAAATATCCTTAATAGGATTGTTGTGCATGTTCGATAATTTTCAGAAGACAACTTGGTCAACCTCTAATTTAAATTCGTCGAAGTTAAGTTCCCAGCGTTTATTCTTCACCAAAGTTTATTTTTTCACGCAATTATGCGGAATTTTGCAAATTTTCTCGCGATCTTTTTTTCGATCCTACTTTAGATCCTTCTTGCGATCCTCTTTTCGATCTAATTTATTCCGGCAGATTTTTTTAGGTATGGCTGTTTTACTTTCTTTTACCAGCCATGCATTAACCTCTAAAACCTCAAATGTGATTCACGGTAATGCGCCGTATTTGACTTTCGATGGTGGTCGCACGCGAGCGGTTGATACTGATAGTCTGCTTAGTATTACTTTATCAAATGGTGTGCAATACACGCCTTCAACTAATACTTCATCTCCTGAAAATCCAATCGTGTTGCCTGTTGCTGGTCAAAGTTTTTCTGATATAGGCATGTTCTTTCCTACTGATACTAAATCCCCCAATTTAGTCGATTTAAGTGCTCTTATCGGTCCTCCTTATAATTATTTGGGGGATGATGATGGAGATACTGAAGCTACTGCTACAGGTTATTTAATTTTATATATCAGAGATTCAGGGCGCCGTTATAGTAGAAGATATTCACGTAGTACTGTGCCAGAGATTTGTAGAGCACCTTATGAGATTGAATTATACAACACTAATAATACATTATCGACACGTTATGGGGTTCCTCGTAGTAGTACTTTCAATGCAAAGCGTGTGTTTTATTATGTTACTCCTAACCCTAATAATACTAAGCCAAAGGTTTGTTTTGCTGAACCAGAAAATATGAAGGGTTTTTTATATTATCCTCCTTATACTTCGACGTGGGACGCTAACTATGGTTTTCTTGCTCATTCAACTGAATCATATGATAAGAACTTTCCGACTACAGGTGCTAACAACATGTCCTTTAATTTACGCCTTGCTGGTAATAAACAAGCATTGTCTTGGTCTCCTGTCTCGCGAGGTGGTATCACGGCGACTATGAGCAATTCTACAGCGACAGGCGTACGGGTTACCTTAACTGGCCCTGTTGCAACTGAATCCCAATGGAATTCCAGCAATCCTGGTCCTATTACTAAGCCTACTTTGCCTCAGACATTCGAGTTAGTTGGTCGAGATAGTAGTGGTAAAGCTATCGTTAAATATGGTTTTACGTTAAAACAATGGTTTGTCAACCGAGGTAAAGACTATTACTCCTATCCTAGTATGGAGTCCTGGTGTAATAGTATTGGTTATCGTATGCCTACGGTTAAAGATTTAACTAATGCAAAACATGATGAAATTACGGGTGCTCAACCTTCATCATCTGGTAATCATTATCAGCATAGTATTGTTGGTGCCAGCTTTATTGCGGAGTGGGGTCAGCTACCCGAATATGAACAAGCCAACTTTATTGACGCCAGATATTACTGGACCAGTGATGTAAAAGATTTGAACAGTTGGTTCGTCGTTCATCCTTATAGTGGCGGTATAGATTGGGGTGTGCTTTCTTTTGAAAATTCGAGTTTTGTTGAAATTGTTGTTGAATTGGGAGGGCTTTGCACTTTACCTTAGTATCATCCATCGTGCGATAAAAAGCGATTTTGTGGTTTAGCCTCCCCCGTACATCATCATCCCTCAATCGGGGGGGATTTTTTGAGCAGTAGTAATTTCAGCGTTTAAAATTCCACTTTGCAATGTTGCCATATGAATAATTTGGCTCTAAATGATGATGTGTTTTAATTATTTTTATATCAGAAAAGTTGAGGAGCGGGGTTTTTGGGGTTCTAAATTTCGATTAAAAATTATTAAATTATCAAGATTATTCATCACTCAGGTAAATTTTTTCAGGATCTTAATTATAGTTTTTTAAAGGTTTGTAAATGATATGGTTTCAATTAAAACAAGAGTTAGTCGATCCTTTCAAGAGCTTTCTTGCGATCTTCTTTACGAATATTAACGATCCAAAACAAAAAAAGAATTGCATCGTGTTTTTCCAGTAACTATACTCTTTTAGCGTTTTAGCAGGATGGCTAAAATTCAAGCAAAACAGTAAATAAATCAAAAATATACTTGACAGGATTGTCGCAGATGTTCTATAATTTTCAACAGGCAACAGGCAACAGGCAACTTGGCCAACCTCTAATTTAAATTCGTCAAAGTTAAGTTCCCAGCGTTTATTCTTCACCAAAGTTTATTTTTTCACGCAATTATGCGGAATTTTGCAAATTTTCTCGCGATCTTTTTTTCGATCCTACTATAGATCCTTCTTGCGATCCTCTTTTCGATCTAATTTATTCCGGCAGATTTTTTTAGGTGTGGCTATTTTACTTTCTTTTTCCAGCCATGCATTAACCTCTAAAACCTCAAATGTGATTCACGGTAATGTGCCGTATTTGACTTTCGATGGTGGTCGTACTCGTGTGAATGATTCTAACGGTTTGCTCGGTATTATGTTATCAGATGGTACACAATATACGCTTTCAACCAATTCTTCATCTCCTGAAAAACCAATCGTGTTACCGGTTGCGGGTCAGAGTTTTGCTGATATAGGTATGTTTGTTCCTACTAATACTGATTCAGTCGATTTAAGTACACTTATCGGTCCTCATCATAATTATTGGGGGGATGATGATGGTGATTCTGACGTTACTGCTACAGGTTCTGTAAGTTTGTCTATTGTCGATAAAAGCAGTCAATCGGTATCACGTAGCACTGTACCAGAGATTTGTAAGGCACCTTATAGGGTTACGTTATCAAGTACTAACGGCACATTATCCACACGTTATGGCGTTCCTAATCGTAGTGATTTCAGTGCCAATGTTGTGACGTATTTCGTTAATCCTAAGGCTACGCCGATAGTTTGTTTTGCTCGGCCTAATTTATATATGGGTACAGATGATTATGCTGGTCCATCTTCGATGTGGGACCCTGCTAACGGTTTTCTCACTCAGTCAAATGACCCATCCTCTTACGGTCAAAACTTTCCTACTACTGGTGCTAATGGATTGTATTTTGATTTACTTATTAGTGGTAGTAGTCAGGCGTTGTCTTGGTCTCCCTTATCTCAGGGTGGCATCACAGTTACAATGACTAATTCCACTGCTACAAGTGTTCGTGTT
Source organism: Gilliamella sp. wkB195 (assembly GCF_001690445.1). NCBI lineage: Bacteria > Pseudomonadati > Pseudomonadota > Gammaproteobacteria > Orbales > Orbaceae > Gilliamella > Gilliamella sp. wkB195. The sequence continues at coordinate 35,233 of NZ_LZGP01000033.1, read as the reverse complement.
ACTTTAACGGGTCCTTTCGCTACCGAATCCCAGCATCATTCAGACAATCCTGGTCGTCTTCTAACACTTAGTTTGCCTCAGACCTTCGAGTTGGTTGGTCGTGATGGTCAAGGTAATCCAGTTGTTAAATATGGTTTTACTTTGAAGCAGTGGTTCGTCAACCGTGGTAATGATACTTACAAACATTCTAATGCTTTGTCTTGGTGTAATAGTATTGGTTATCGAATGCCTCGAGTAAAGGATTTAACAAATTCGTCTCGATTTAGTAGTTTGGGCGCTACACCTTCCTCACATAGTGACCATTATATGCGTCATATAGGTTCTGGCTTTTTCACGGAGTGGGGCAGAATGGAGGATTATTCAGGCGTTGGTTTCATAAGATCTTCTTACAGGACTAGTGACAGCATTGGTCGTCATCGCCGCTATGACGTGCACTCATACGGCGGTATTGTGAATTGGCACGAAAGCATGCCTTTATCCGTGGTTTGTGCCTATCCTTAGTATTTATTTCTTCGTCTTTAATGCTTAGGGTCGAGGGGTATAAAGGAGTAGTTAAGTCATTAAGAAATAGTTGACTTGAAGAGTGAAGGTAGTTTTCAGATAAAAATTGATTTTGTAGTTTAGCCCCTCCGGATATCATCATCCCTCAACCGGGGGGATTTTTAAAGTGTTTAACTGTAAAAAAGTTGAGGAACGGGGTTTTTGAAATTCAAGATTCCACTTGAAAATTATTAAATTATCAAAATCACTAATTTTGAATACTTAAATATAATTTTTTTATGGATTATTAATAATAATTTTTAAATGTTTACAAAGATGATGTTCATTAATAAAAAAGTAAATAAATTAAAAATATACTTAAGAGGATTGTTGTGCATGTTCGATAATTTTCAAAAGACAACTTGGTCAACCTCTAATTTAAATTCGTCGAAGTTAAGCTTTCAGTGTTTATTTTTTACCAAAGTTTATTTTTTCACACAATTATGGGGAATTTTGAAAATTTTCGCGCGATCTTTTTCTCGATCCTTTTTACGATCTAATTTACTCCGTCAGATTGTTTTTTGCGTGGCGATTTTTCTTCCTCTTTTCAGCCATGCATTAACCTCTAAAACCTCGAATTATATTCAGGGTAGTGCACCTTATTTGACTTTCGATGGTGGTCGTACTCGTGTGATAGATGTTAACGGTCTGCTTGGTATTACACTTTCTGATGGAACTCGGTACACGCCTTCTACCAATTCATCATCTACGACCCCAGTCTCCTTGCCGGTTGCGGGTCAGAGTTTTGCTGATATAGGTATGTTTGTTCCTACTAATACTGATTCAGTCGCTTTAAGCGCACTTATCGGTCCTCCTAATAATTATTGGGGGGATGATGATGGTGATTCCGACGTTACTGCTACAGGTTCTTTAAGTTTATCTATCGTCGATAAAAACAATGAATCTGTATCACGTAGTACCGTTCCAACAATTTGTAATTCACCTTATAAGGTTACGTTATCCAGTACTGACGGTACATTATCTACTCGTTACGGATTTCCTAATCGTAGTGATTTCCGTGCCAGTAATGTAACTTATTACGTTAAACCTAAGGCTGCGCCGGTGGTTTGTTTTGCTAAGCCTATTTTGCATAAAGGCTCGGGTCGATATGCTGGTCCGTTTTCGATGTGGGACCCAGCTAAGGGTTTTCTCACTCAGTCAACTGCCCCCTCTCATTATGGTTCAAACTTTCCTACTACTGGTGCTAATGGATTGTACTTTGATTTAGATATTGGTGGTCGTAGTCAGCCATTGTCTTGGTCTCCTGTTTCTCATGGAGGTATCACTGCTACTATGTCTAAGTCTACTGCTACAAGCGTACGCGTTACTTTAACTGGTCCTTACGCTACCGAATCCCAGCATAATTCAGACAATCCTGGTCGTATTTCCACTCCATCGTTGCCTCAGACTTTCGAGTTGGTCGGTCGAGACAATAATGGTAATCCTGTCGTCACATATGGTTTTACTTTGAAGCAGTGGTTCGTCCACAGTGGTACTTGGTATGGCTCTTATTCTTCTGCCTTATCTTGGTGTAATAGTATTGGTTATCGAATGCCTCGCGTAAGGGATTTAACCAATGCAGTTCTTACAGGCTCTCATCCTATCTCTGGCGCCACCCCTACCTCACCTGGTAATCATTATATGCGTCATATAGGTTCTGGTTTTTTCACGGAGTGGGGCACTATATACCAGTATTCACGCGCTGGCTTCACCTACAATTGGTACGGGACTAGTGACCCGAGTGGTAGTGGTAGTAGCCAGTTTATCGTGTTCACAAGCGACGGTTACGTGAGTTGGGGCTACTACGACGTCTTCGGACTTTGCTCCCATCCTTAGTTTTTATTTTTTCTTCCTTAAGCCTCAAAGCTTGGGGTATAAAGGTGTAGTTAAATCATTAAGAAATATTTGACTTGAAGAGTCAAGGTGGTTGTCAAATAAAAAGCGATTTTGTGGTTTAGCCCCTCCGGACATCATCATCCCTCAACCGGGGGGGATTTTTTTAGGGCATGGGTTGAAGTTCTAAATACCGATTAAAAATTATTAAATGATTAATCACTCAGATAAATTTTTTAAGGATCATTAATTAAGGTCTTTAAATGTTTGTAAAGATAAAATTTTAAATCAAAACAGTAGTTAGCTAATTATTGTTTAGATCCTTCTAGGATCTTCTTAACGAATGTTAACGATCCAAAATAAAAAAAGTATTGCATCGTATTTTTCCAGTAACTATACTCTTCGAAAATTTTGGCTGGATGGCTAAAATTCAAGCAAAACATTAAATAAATCAAAAATATACTTGACAGGATTGTCGCATATGTTCTATAATTTTCAACAGGCAACAGGCAACAGGCCAACTTGGTCAACCTCTAATTTAAATTCGCCAAATTCAAACTCCCAGCCTCTTTTTTTTCATTCCAGCTTATTAGTCGACGAAAATTTAAGATCGCATAGTCGATCGTTGTGGCGATCGTCATTTGGATCATCTCGTCGATCATCTCTCGGATCTAAATTACTCCGACAGATCTTTTTACCGCTCGTCCTTTTGCTAATACCTTTTTATTCTAGCCATGCATTAACGGCTAAAACCTCGAATATGATTCGCGGTAATGCGCCTTATTTAACTTTCGATGGTGGTAAGACACGTGTTCTTAATATTGAAGCTTTGCTCGGTATTACGCTATCTAACGGAAAACAGTACACGACTACAACGAATACTTCATCATCTTCAAACCCCATTGAGTTACCGGTTGCAGGTCAAAGTTTTGCTGATATAGATATGATCGTTCCAACGAATGTCGATTTAATCACTTTAAAAACGCTTATTGGTCCTCCCAATAATTATTGGGGGGATGATGATGGTGATGATGAGATTAAGGTTAATGGTTTTTTAGAGTTATCTCTCGTTGATTATAGAAATAGAACAGTATCACGTAATACAGTGTTAAGGCCTTGTAACGCGCCTTATGAGGTTATATTAACTAATACAAATGGTACATTAACAACGCGTTATGGTATTCCAAATAGTAGTGATTTCAATCCTAGTCGGGTCACTTATTTTGTCAAACCTAAGGGGCAGGAAATTTGTTTTGCCACTCCAAGTCTATCTTTCGAAGGCAATGGAGGTGTAAAAGCGGGTCCACCTGAAATTTTTGATCCATCTCTTGGTTTTTTGCCTCAGTCAACTGACTCATATGGTAAGAACTTTCCGACTACAGGTGCTAACAACATGTACTTTGATTTAAGCATTGCTGGTAATAAACAAGCATTGTCTTGGTCTCCTGTCTCGCGAGGTGGTATCACGGCGACTATGAGCAATTCTACAGCGACAGGCGTACGGGTTACCTTAACTGGCCCTGTTGCAACTGAATCCCAATGGAATTCCAGCAATCCTGGTCCTATTACTAAGCCTACTTTGCCTCAGACATTCGAGTTAGTTGGTCGAGATAGTAGTGGTAAAGCTATCGTTAAATATGGTTTTACGTTAAAACAATGGTTTGTCAACCGAGGTAAAACTTATTACAGCTATCCTAGCATGGAATCCTGGTGTAATAGTATTGGTTATCGCCTGCCTAAAGTTAAGGATTTAACTAATGCAAAACGTTATGAAATTACTGGTGGTACACCTTCATCATCAGGTGATTATTATATGCGTACAATTGGTGCAAGCTTGCTTGCGGAGTGGGGTAATATAGGCAAATATGATCGAACCAACTTTGACGCTGTCCAATGGTACTGGACCAGTGATGTAAAAGGTTTGAGCCGGTTCGTCGTTTTTCCTAAAGATGGTCATGTACATTGGGCTGAACCCTCGTATGATAAATCGGTAGGGCTTTGCACTTTGCCTTAGCATGGTCGTACAATAAAAGCAATTTTGTGGGCATAGCCCACATAACCCCCCACCTTGGTGGGGGTATTTTTGCGTTTTTTATTGCAATAAAGTTGAGGAGCGGGGTTTTGGCATTTAAAACCCCACCTAAAAATCAATAAATGAACAAAATTTAAATAAAATTAAATTTTCTCGGGATTAAAAACCATAATTTTAAAGATTTGTAAAGCTCGCTTTTATCAATTAAAACATAACCTAGATAGTAATTATTTAGCTCTTTTTCTGATCATATTTACAAAAGTTAACGATCTAAAGTGAAATAATTATTGCGTCATATTCTTCCAATCACTATACTTCTAGATCACTTTAGCTGAATAGCTAAAGTTTAATCAACAAACAAAAAATAGTAAATAAATCATAAAATTACTTGACAGGATGGTCGAATATGTTCTATAATTTTCAACAGGCAACAGGCAACTTGGCCAACCTATAATTTAAATTCGCCAAATTTAAACTCTCAGCCTCTTTTTTTACACTTCAGTTTATTAATTGACAAAAATTTAAGATCACGCAGTCGATCGTCGTTCCGATCGTCATTTGGATCATTTTGTCGATCTAAATTATTTCGAGAGATCTTTTTACCGCTAGGCCTTTTACTCATACCTTTTTACTCCAGCCATGCATTAACTTCACAGACGACAAAAAATCAGATTCATGGTAGTGCGCCTTATTTAACTTATGACGGTGGCCTTACACGTGCGGTTGATACTGATGGTCTGCTCAGTATTACTTTATCAAATGGTGTGCAATACACGCCTTCAACTAATACTTCATCTTCTTCAGCACCAATCGTTTTACCTGTTGCTGGTCAAAGTCTTGCTCGCGTTAACATGTTTGTTCCAGTTAATACAAATTCAGTCACATTAACTAGGCTTGTTGATACTTATAAATATTGGGGGGATAATGATGGCGATACAGATGTTACAGCTACAGGAGGTACTTTAAGTTTATCTGTCACCGATAAATACAGCCGAGTTGTACCACGTCATACAGTATTAGGGCATTGTGGTGCCCCTTATAGTCTTAAATTAACCAGTACGGATGGTACACTATCCACACGTTATGGGGTTCCTCATAGTCGTAGTTTCAATGCAAGTAGTGTGACTTATTATGTTACTCCTAACCCTAAGACTGAACCAGAGGTTTGTTTTGCTAAACCCGTTTTGATTGCAGGTGAAGGAAAGTATGCTGGTCCATCTTCTATTTGGAACCCTTATAAGGGTTTTTTCACCCAGGATACTAGGCCTGATCATTATGGTAAAAACTTTCCGACTACGGGTGCTAATAACATGTACTTTGATTTAGAAATTGCTGGTAATAGTCAGAAATTGGCTTGGTCTTCTGTCACTCAGGGAGGTATCACCGCTACTATGAGCAATCCCACACCGACAAGCGTACGGGTTACCTTAACCGGTCCAGTTGCGAAGGCATCCCAATGGAATTCTAACAATCCTGGTCTTATTGCTAAGCCTACTTTCCCTCAGACTTTCGAGTTAATTGGTCATTATGTCCATAATGGTGAGAGGGCTGTCAAGTATGGATTTCAGATAAAACAATGGTTTGTCAACCGAGGTAAAGGTTTTTATACCTATTCTAATATGGAGTCTTGGTGTAATAAAATTGGTTACCGTATGCCTACGGTTAAAGATTTAACTAATGCAAAACGTTTTGAAGTGACTGGTGCTGAACCTTCCTCACCTGATGATCATTATCAGCGTAGAATTGGTGCTAGCTTTATTGCGGAGTGGGGTAATCTAAACAAATATGAAAAAGCCGACTTTGGTATTACCAGGTTCTGGACCAATGTTATAGCTCCTGACAACGATAATCGGTTTGTTGTTTACCCTGATGATGGTCGTATACATTGGTTTTATACTGGCTATGAAAGCATTTTGGAAGGGCTTTGTACTTTACCTTAGCATCATTACTTGGGTGAAAAAATAATTATATTCACTAAAGAATCGAAAATTCAACGTAGTCGAGCGATAACAAGCAATTTTATAGTGTCTAACAACTAAATTATCCGCCCCAACTAGGGCGGATTTTTTTAGGCGTAGGGATTCTTTTGCCTTGCTATATCGCTAGAATTTCATACTGGCGCTAATGATAGCGTGGAATTTAGCTGCTGGTATTGATTCGTAAGCTGTGGTGTAGTTTCTGTTTAAGATATTGTTGAGGTCTAACCCAATATGGTACTGGCGATTAGCGCCAAATGAGGTTGTGGTTGATAAGTTTAATGTTGACCATCCGCTGTAGTGATAAACAGATGAATCACCGCGTTTTGTTGCGTTGGTGGCAAATCGCATAAATAGGTCTGAATCAATATCAAATTTATCAAAATAAGCTGTATGTTTTATCCCTGCACTTCCTGTAAAGCGTGGGTTGCCGGTGTCACGAGTGCTGTAGGTATCTGTCTCGATTTTACGGCTTAGGTAATTCCCTTTTAGATAAGGATTCACCGGAAGGTCTAGGTATTCAACACTTAATTCTAAGCCATGGGTTTTGGCTTTGTTGGCATTGCCATAATAAGTAATAGAACGTCCGGATGCGCCACTACAAATCGATGAGCCATTACAGTTCATTTGGGTGATATAATCTTTTGCATCCGAGAAGTAGATAGCCCCATCAACTAATAATTTGTTATTGTTATAACGTAAACCAATTTCGTAGTTGTTGGATTTTTCAGCTTTTAGATGCGAGTTTCCATAAATCGTTTGCGAAGCAGCCGAGGTGACGGCATAAAGATGTGCAAGGGTTGGATAAACATAACCTTGTGCAAACGAGGCTCTTAGTTGGGTGTTTTTAAAACCTGAGTAGGTTAATCCTGACGATACAACAAAGTTGTTATCATGAGTTTTCTTTTTTCGATCGATACTGTGGCTGGTTGTTGCCGATCCCATAACCGGGATTTTATTTATGGTGGTATTGCCGTTTTTTAGTTTTGATTCGACCCAATATTTACGAGCACCAAGATTCCAAGAGATATCATCGGTTATTGCCCAATCATTTTGCCCAAATAGTGCGATACTCGATTGTTGCCATTTGTTAGTTAGGTATTTATGTTGGGTATAACTAGCTGGTGGTGCAGGCATTTTTGATATCACGACATTATGTGAGTCTTGGTCAACATTATCTTGTTGATACTGTACACCAGCAATTAATGTCATATCTTTATGTGGTTGCATGTCTGATTGGAATGTCATGCCATAGGTTTTTTGTTCGTCATTGGTGGCCGTGTTGGTCGTTACTTTCATTATCGGTCTAGGTGATACTACGACATGGTTTCTAAATTGACGATTGAGTTTTTGGGCGTAAGCATCATAATGCAGTTTTTTTAAGAAACCTGCATCGACGTCATAATCATAAAAGAATCCCACTTTTTCACGTTTTAGTAGTGGAATGTTTACCCAAAATTCTTTTATTTCTGGTGAGTTATCATCGGTATAAGTTTTAGTATTCAGTTTATAACGATCTAATGATATACCAAATTTGTGTTTATCAAGGTTGAGTCCAAACCATGAGCTTATGCTGTTATTATCAAAGTCGGTATCATGCAGTTTGCCTTGATACGCTTTGCGATCATTATTTTCAGAGTAGGTTCCACTGATTCGGTAATCAAATATTTCATCAATCGTGCCGTTTACCGTGCCCATTTCGGTAAAGCCATTGGTCGATTGGTTATAGATTAATTTGGCATCTCCGGTTAGTGGTTTTCCATCTTTACTTCCTTTACGGGTTATAAAGTTAACGACGCCACCAATCGCTTGCGAGCCATATAATACTGAGTGAGGCCCTTTAATCACTTCGATGCGTTCAACTGATTCCATGTCGATTAATACACCCGCACTTGAACCGTGTCCGGAACGGTGATAAGTCACTTCTTGACCATCAATTAACATTAAAATACGCGAAGGAGCTTCACCACGAATCATGATTTGTTTGCGTCCTGCTAGTGCGTTATCGGTAATTTCAACGCCTGGAATATCACGCAGTGCTTCAACCACAGAATCGCCATTGAGTTTTTCAATCTCGTCACGGTTGACTGCATTAACAGATACTGAGCTATCCCATACTGTCTTTTCATTCCGATCAGCGGTAACGATAATGGTATCTTGTGGATTGCCTTTTTTTTCTTCTGCATAACTATCAGCACAAAAACAGATAGTTAATATTGCAATATAATGTAATTTTGGGGTCATAAAACTTCTCTTTGTCTCTTTTGTATAACGTTGTATTGATATAAAACGCAAATGATAATCATTATTATTATAGATGTAAATAATTAAATTAATTCGAATTGTATTAACTTTGAGGATCAGTGTGGATTTTTTAACTTTGTCACATTTTTAATAACAAAATCACGCAAATTGCCGATTTTTTATTTGTGATTATCGATAACAAATTTTACAATAACCACTCAATATATAAGTTAGGTTATGCAAAATGTCTATTGCTGTTGTAGAAGTTAATCGTAAATCAATTTTACACAATGTTGAATTTTTTAAACAAAAATCTCCAAACTGTACTTTAATGGCAGTGGTTAAAGCGAATGCTTATGGCCATGGCATGGAAGGGGTTGCTCAGTTGTTGGATGGTAAAGTTGATTGTTTTGGTGTTGCACGAGTTTCAGAAGCAATAGTTTTGCGTCAAGTTGGTATTCGTGGTCCTATCGTGCTTTTGGAAGGTTTTTTTCCGCATGATGACATTAACGATTTGCTTGATTTTAATTTGCAACCAGTTATCCATTCAAGTTGGCAAATCGATGTTTTAAATACGATCCCTTTTGCAAATGAGATCACAGTTTGGTTTAAGATTGACACTGGTATGCACCGTTTAGGTTTTCATTTTGATGAAGCAATAAACGAGTTTAATCGTTTAGCTAGCTGTAAAGCTGTTCGCCAGCCGATCAATATTATTAGCCATTTTAGTAGTGCAGATGAGTTAGGTTCTTCACAAACCAATACCCAAATAGCACGTTTTAATGAATTTGCTCGTTCGGTTAATGGCTGTCAACAATCGATTGCAGCATCAGGTGGTTTGCTTGCTTGGCCTGATTCTCATCTTGATATGATTCGAGTTGGTATTGCGTTATATGGGGTTTCGCCATTTTCTGATGCAGTCGCTGATTTACAACCCGCTATGACGCTCAAATCTGAATTAATCGCAGTACGTAAGCACGAAAAAGGACAATCAGTTGGTTATGGTCAAACTTGGACAAGTGAAAGTGACACTGTACTAGGGGTTGTGGCGATGGGATATGGTGATGGTTATCCGCGCGATATTCCAGAAAATACACCCGTGAGTATTAATGGTCGCTTGGTACCGATTGTTGGTCGTGTTTCTATGGATATGATTGTGGTCAATTTAGGACAACACTGCCAGGATAAACCCGGCGACGAAGTCATTTTTTGGGGCAAGGAGTTGCCGGTTGAACAAATCGCTAAGCACACGGGAATGAGTGCTTATGAGTTATTAACGCGCTTAACTTCACGCGCAAAAATTCGTTATAAAGACTAGGTTATGATTAAAAAATTTATTTTGTATACGTTACTGACGGTAGTTTTACTCGTCGGTGGTTCATTAGCTATTGGTTATTATTATTTACAACAATTTTCTAAGCAACATATGAATGTCACGGCTGATAATCAGATGTTTGTGTTGAAAAAAGGCACCTCTTTGCATCAATTAGTTGAGCAAGTTAAGGAGAGTGATTTAATGCAACAAGCGTATTTGTTGCCTTATTTGTATAAACTCAATCCCTCTTTAAGTTCGATTAAAGCTGGAACTTATCAATTACATCCTCATATGACTGTTGATGAGTTTTTAAAGTTGTTGGTGTCGGGTAAAGAGAGCAGTTTTTTTGTGCAATTTGTTGAAGGTAAGCGTGCTAAGGATTGGTTAAATGTGCTTAGTAATACGCCTTATATCAAGCAAACATTGACCGGTAAGTCACATGATGAGATTGCGAAGATATTGGGCATTGATGATGGAAAATTGGAAGGTTGGTTATCACCAGATACATATCAATATACCGCAGATAGTTTAGATATTAATATTCTTAAGCGCGCCCATTTGACTATGAAAAACAATCTACAAAAAGTGTGGGATAATCGCGATAAAGATCTGCCTTATAAAACACCTTATGAGTTGCTGATTATTGCCTCGATTATTGAAAAAGAAACAGGCATAAGCTCTGAACGTGCTAATGTTGCTTCGGTTTTTGTTAATCGTTTAAAAGCAAATATGAAGTTGCAAACCGATCCAACCATTATTTATGGGTTAGGGGATAATTATACGGGTACGATTAGGCGTGTTGATTTGACTGATACCAATAATCCTTATAATACTTATGTGATTGAGGGGCTACCACCAACACCAATTGCTATGCCAAGTTTAGCATCACTTGAAGCAGCCGCACATCCAGCTAAAACGAATTATCTATTCTTTGTTGCTAATGGTACTGGTGGCCATACATTTAGTAGCAATTATAGTAATCATCAACAAGCGGTTAATGAATACCGCAGAATGAACAATTAATTTTTCAATTTTACAGCCACGGTTGTGGCTGTCTCCCTTTTCGATTATTCGTCTGTTGACCGAGTGGTGGTTAATTCATCAAGTTGTTTAATTAGCGCTAATAAATCATCTACCTCTATTTCTTGCTGTTTGAATGCCTCTTCAAAATATGGGTGAAGAGCAAATTTAGGTATTTCGCTTTTAGCATCGATTAACGCCTGTATGCGCGGAATAAAGATCCACTGTAACCATTCATGCGGTTGCATGGTGTCGAGTGCAAATGGCTGCTCACTTAAAAAAGCTTCTGCCTCAGGGGGTGAGGGTTGCCATAAGTTAAGGTTTTGCAGTTCATCTTTAATTAGGTTCAGTTGTATTGAAATTGTTTTCATATTAATCAGTGTTTGATAATAATTCCAATCAAAATAAGGACCAGGATCGGTTTTGCGATCTGGGGCTATGTCACTATGTCCAGTTATATTTTCGATTGGGTAGGTTTGTTGTAATAGTATGGTAACGTTGGCAAGTTGCTGGTATTGTGTCTCGGTAAAGTTGTCGGTATCACATCCTTCTATTTCTATGCCAATTGAGAAGTCGTTGCAGTTTTCTTTACCTTCAAATACTGATTTACCTGCGTGCCAAGCACGTTTATTAAATGGCACAAATTGAATAATTTCGCCATCGCGTCTTATAAATAGGTGACTTGATACTTGTAGTTTATAGATATCGGCAAAATAAGGGTGCTGATTTGGATCGAGCTTACCAGTAAAAAGTTGTTCAACATAAGGCCCGCCATATTGGTTCGGTGGCAGGCTGATATTATGAATAACTAATAATGTGATGGGGTCAGTGCGATCATTATAATACGGCGATTTGACCTGTTTGATATTGCTTATCCAACCATCAACTATTTTTAACACTTTTAAGGTCATTATGGCTCCAATAGTGTGTATTGCGATCTTGTTCACAACTTTGATTAATACAATGTTAATTGTGGTAATCAATTTGTATTTTAACTTCCAAATCTTTTTTCTGATTATTATTTCATTTTTTCAGTTTGCTATAAAGTCACTCTATCTATCATTTGATTAATCTTTAGAGGAATTTATGCATAAACAATCTGGATTTACTTTATTTGAGTTAATGATCGCTATCGTGGTAGTCGCCATTTTAACAGCTATCGGTCTGCCAGCCTATCAAAGTTATGTCAAAAAGGCCGCTTTAACCGATATGCTTCAATCAATGACAGCCTATAAAACCGCGATTGAAATTTGTGCTATTGAGCAAGGCGCATTAAATAAATGTAGTGGTGGAGCAAATGGTGTGCCCACTACCAGATCGACTAACTATGTCACATCGATCAATGTTACTAATGGCGTGATTACCATTGTGGGTAAGAGCGCGTTATCTAGTTTAACCACAACCTTAACACCAAAGTTGAACTCATCGTTAGGCAATTTAGATTGGTCACGCACTTGTGTCACCAATCCTCTTGATGACAGTTTAAAAACGGCTTGTGAAGATATTTTTAAATTTCAATAAATTATGATGCAAGAAGATCAACTGGTTGAAAGTCTCGATAAGCTATTATTATCCGCACTGGATAAGCGAGCATCTGATATTCATTTCGAGCCTTATCAACATTACTATCGAATACGCATGAGAATTGATGGTGTTTTGCAAAATAGGCTAATGCCACCACTTAGCCTTGCTAAGCAGATCACCGCTCGATTAAAAATTATGGCTAATTTAAATATTGCTGAGCACCGCTTACCGCAAGATGGTCAATTGGTAATTAATAACTATGCAATGCGAATTGCTACCTTGCCGGTGATCAACGGTGAAAAGATTGTCTTGCGGGTGATGGATAATCATGAATCTGAGCTAACCATTAATGATTTAGGATTAACCGAACAAGATCTTCTCACACTTAAACAGATTTTAGATTATCCGCAAGGGTTGATTTTGGTTACTGGCCCAACTAGTAGTGGTAAAACGATGACTTTATATAGTGCGTTAAAGCATCTAAATAAAGCTGAATGTAATATTTGTAGTGTTGAAGATCCGATCGAAATACCTTTAGAAGGTATTAATCAAACCGCGATTAATCATAAAGCCGGTCTAACTTTTTCGGTGATATTACGCGCTTTATTGCGCCAAGATCCAGACGTGATGATGATTGGCGAAATTCGTGACCATGAAACTGCTGAAATTGCCATTCAAGCCGCTCAAACAGGCCATTTAGTATTATCCACTTTGCATACTAATTCGAGTGTTGAAGCAATAGTTCGGTTAAATCAAATGGGCATCAAAAATTATCTTTTATCGTCCAGTTTGAAATTGGTTATCGCTCAACGCTTGGTGCGAAAGCTTTGCCAACATTGCAAAGTCGTTGCTAGTGAACTAACCCCAATTGATAATCAACCTTCACCACACTTTATCGCCATGGGGTGTGACAAGTGTGTAGGTGGTTATTTAGGACGAGTAGGTGTATATGAACTGTTAATGGTGACCCCAGAAGTGCAACAACAGATTATAACTAATCAACCAATCTCACCCCAAAATAGAGCCACATTACTACAAGCTGGCTTTAAGTTAGTACAACAAGGTATCACTACTTTGGCTGAATTAAATCGGGTTTTAGGTGAAGTCGTCATTGGGTGATAGTGTATGAAGCGGATCTATTTTTGGTATGACATTAATTTTCATCAAAATAAGATTATTGCCACATCAAAGCAAGATGTGAAAAGACAGCTTTTATTGCAAGGTCAAATCGCGATTAAAATTCGTGCCGATAGTATTATTACTAAAAAAAGTTTTCATCCGAGCGATCTGCTAATTATCACAAAACAGTTAGCTACTATGTTAAAGGCTGGATTATCGATTGTAGATAGTTTGAGATTACTTCTTGACGATCAGCACAAACCACAATGGCAATATTTATTGTCAGACATTAGTCAGCAAATCGCCAAAGGTGAATCATTATCCACTGTTTTAAAGCAATATCATTCGGTATTTCCTGCGCTTTATTGTGAAATTATTGCTATTGGTGAATTAACCGGACAACTCGATCACAGTTTTGAGCAATTAACCGTGCATCTTGAAAAATCATTGCAATTGCAAAAACAGATTAGAAAGGTAATGCGTTATCCGCTTTTTTTATTGTCAGTGTCAGTAGTGGTTATTATTGTGATGATGTTTATTGTATTACCCAAATTGGCCGATATTTATCAGAGTTTTGATGCTCAATTACCTTATTTTACCCAGCTAGTGATTGATATTGCTAATAAGGTTCAGCAAAATGGTGTACTCATATTATTAGTGCCATCGCTGGGTTACTTTTTATTCCAGCGTTTTTTTAAAGTCCGCTATCAACTCACGATTGATCGGCAAAAATTAGCATTGCCGTTATTGGGGCAAGTGATTCAATCACAGTGCTTAATGCAGATTTTCCACACATTAGCAATCACTCAGCAAGCAGGTATTCCATTACTAACAGGACTTAGTGCTTCGGCAAATACTACAGGAAATAGTTATTATCGTGACATTATCAATAAAATAATTAACGGTATTGAACAAGGTAATGCCTTTAGTCAAATGCTATCGTCCTATTTTCCTAAACTTTGTGTACAGCTAGTTCATGCTGGCGAAGAGTCAGGATCATTAGATGTTATGCTTAATAACTTGTCCCTCTATTATCAACAACAAAATCAAACCTTAACCGATAATTTAGTCAAAGCATTTGAGCCGATTTTGATGCTATTTTTAGCATTGATAATTGGAGGATTAGTGATTTCGATGTATTTACCCGTATTTCAAATGGGAGATGTGATTCATTAATGGCTGTTTTGGTTTTTTGTGTTGGGCTTGCGGTCGGAAGTTTTTTGCAAGTTGCTTATTGGCGATATTCTCCTTCACAATCTTTGTTTGATTATTTAGTCGCTATCACTTTTCCTCGTTCTTCGTGCCCAAATTGTCAACACTCACTTTCTGCTTGGCAGTTAATTCCAGTGCTATCATGGTTAATATTAAAAAGGCGATGTTATTTTTGTCAGCAAAAGATCGCTTTTTGCTATCCAATTTTTGAGTTGGCTGTAGCGGGATTATTTTTACTAATATATTTGAACAAAGATCTCAATTTTCAAAGTATGTTATTAATGCTACTTGCGAGTTATTTTTTGCTTTTAGCACTGATTGATTTTCGCTATTTTTTACTGCCTGATTTTTTTACACAACCGTTGATGTGGGCTGGGTTGATGATGGCTTATTTTGATCTAAATTCGTTAACCATCAGTGACGCCTTAACGGGGGTTTTTTGTGGTTATTTAATGCTTAAATTACCTGCTGTCTGTTATTTTTGCCTAACAAAACGAGCCGGTTTAGGTGGTGGGGATATTAAGCTTGTCGCGGCTTTGGGTGCTTGGCTACCTTATCAATTAATTCCATTATTGTTAATTATGGCATCATTGTCAGGCATAGTCTTTTTTATTTTTGCAAAATATAAGCAAACTAAATACAAGCAAAATATGCATGACATGATCGCCTTTGGTCCTTTTCTGCTGTTATCTGGTTATTTAATCATTTTCAGTTTGTGATCGTTATTGTTTTTTAATGACTATCTCTTTCAATATCCACATAAAATTCTTGCACTACTTTGCTTATAACTAAAAAAGATAACGATAAAAGAATTAGTTATTTTTACTTTATTCAAATTAAGATTATAGTGCGAATAAAGTCTTTTCAGATTTATCGCTAAATGTAAGGAATAATCAATGACGAGTACTACCGCTAAAAGCATTGCTGCATTAAAAGATGAAATGATTGCATGGCGCCATCATATTCATTCTCACCCTGAAACTGCATTCGAAGAGAAGCAAACAACCCAGTTTATTATCGAAAAGCTAAAATCGTTTGGAATAACCGAACTGTATACCGACTTTGCGCCAACTGGTGTGGTGGGGGTTATTCATGGTAAGAATAAAGGTCGTACTATTGCTTTACGTGCAGATATTGATGCGTTGGATATCGTTGAAGAAAACAAAATTAGCTACTGTTCGACAATTCCCGGTAAAATGCATGCTTGTGGGCATGATGGTCATACTGCAACATTGTTAGGCGCAGCAAAATATTTAAGTGCTAATCGTGATTTTTCTGGTACGGTGGTGGTGGTCTTCCAACCCGCTGAAGAAAACGAAGGCGGTGGTCGAGTGATGGTGGAAAATGGTCTATTTGAAAAATTTCCTATCGAAGCTGTTTATGGTATGCATAATCAACCTAATTTTGCGTTGAACCATTTTTTAATTAATCATGGTCCAGTCATGGCATCTTATGATGTTTTTGAAATTAAAATAACTGGTGTTGGTTCACATGCTGCTGCACCACATTTAGGTAGAGATACCATTTTAACCGCTACCAATATTGTCAATAGTTTGCAAACAATTGTCAGCCGTAATTTAAATCCAACTGATTCGTTGGTTATTAGTGTGACACAGATTCATAGTGGCGATACTTGGAATGTGCTTCCACAACATGCGGTGATTCGTGGAACAGTTAGGGCATTGAGTGCTGAAGATCAAGATTTAGCAGAAGAAAGAATCAAACATATTTCAACTGGAACCGCTTTAACGTTTTGTACAAAAGCCGAAGTTGATTATCAACGCCGTTACCCAGCAACTATCAATCATGCTAAACAGGCGGATATAGCAATTAAAGTTGCCCAAAAACTTGTGGGTAACGATAAGATTGTGATTGATTCACCACCAACAATGGGGTCAGAAGATTTTGCTTTTATGTTGCAAAAAGTGCCGGGCGTTTATATCAAAATTGGTGCGGGAGATGGCGCGAATCTTCATAACCCGTCGTATAATTTTAATGATGAGATCTTAACAACTGGTGCAGAATATTTTGTTGAAATTGTTCATCAAGAGTTAGGTAATTAATACATCAAAAAGCAGGAATAATTATAAAACTATTCCTGCTTGATCGTATTAAATTATAACTTTAATTCACTATCAGGTTGACCTTTGACTCTGAATTTTGTTTCACTATCAAAACCATTTGCTAACACTATTTGAGCATAAACTTCATCATTTTGCCCAACTTTTAATGCCGCTAAGATTTGACCACCTTCACGCCAGTTTCCTTCAAGTTCATATTCAAGTTTATCACCGATTTCCGGTAATGCTTTACTATGACCTTTTAATAGATAAAGCCCGCGATTATTTGCACCGCGGAATTGCGCTCTAGCTACCATCTCTTGCCCACAATAACAACCTTTATCAAAGCTTATTGCTTTAAAATGTTGTAAATTACAAGCTTGAGGAAGCAGGCTTTCAATATTAGGTGCATCAATAATAGCGTGACCAGCTTCTAATTCAAGTTGTAACCAGTGATTAGATGGTTGTAAATTAGTAGGTAATGGTTCAGACGATACTTTTATCACCCGCAACTTAGGCGATGTGAGTTTAATATAAGTTACACCACCAATAGTAATACAATTGTGATCGCCCAATGCTGAAATCACAGAAGGATCTATTGCATCATCTTCCAATCCGACTAGATTTAAATCCAGAACGGGCTCTATAGTTACTTTAGAAAAAACTGCCGTTTTTTTCAATTCACTAATTTGTCTTTCGGCAACACTTTTACGTAAGATATAGAATATATCTTCACCTCGTTGGAATAATATAAAATTACTCCACATACGTCCTTTTGCATCACAATGTGCTGCAAATGATGCTGAGTTTCCGTTAATACGACTAAGGTCAGCTGTTACTTGTCCCTGTAAAAATGTACGGTTATCCATACCTGATACTTTGACTAATTGCCAATCAGATAGGGAGGTTTGTTTGTAATAAGAATTGGCCATTAAAAACACCTTTTAATTATAATGAGCCCTAATATACATATATAAAAGAGCGTAAACAAAAGCGAAAACGCCTTTAATAATTCAAAATTAATCAATTAGTCGATCGATTAATTTCTCACTATTATTGCATTAAAATAGATAAAATAAACTTTTACAAGTTATTTCTTTCAAAAATGAGTACTAGTACCCAAAATTGAGAATAAGTTAACTTATATTGTTGACTTTATTGATTTTCTGTATTAGTTCATGCAAAATGGGGAAAAAATGACAAATTAGTTATAAATGGAGGCAACAACCATGGCAAAACTGTCAGGCGCAGAAATGGTCATTCAATCCTTGATTGATCAGGGAGTTAAGCAAATTTTTGGTTATCCAGGAGGCAGTGTTCTAGATATTTATGATGCCATTCATACCCTAGGTGGAATTGAGCATATTTTAGTCCGTCATGAACAAGCTGCTGTCCATATGGCTGATGGTTATGCCAGATCAACTGGTGATGTCGGTGTCGTTTTGGTTACCTCTGGTCCTGGCGCAACGAATACTATTACCGGTATTGCTACTGCTTATATGGATTCTGTGCCTTTAGTTATCTTATCAGGTCAAGTCGCCAGTAATTTAATTGGTAATGATGCTTTCCAAGAGTGTGATATGGTTGGGATCTCTCGCCCGATTGTTAAACATAGCTTTTTAATAAAAGATAGCAAAGATATTCCAGAAACGATAAAAAAAGCATTTTATATTGCCTCAACAGGCCGACCAGGTCCAGTTGTGATTGATTTGCCAAAAGATATTGTTAATCCGGCAAATAAATATAACTATAGCTATCCACAATCAGTCTCAATGCGCTCTTACAATCCAACCATTCAAGGGCATAAAGGACAAATCAAAAAAGCATTAACTACATTATTATCAGCTAAAAAACCTGTTCTATATATTGGTGGCGGTGTAATTAGTGCCAATGCTAGCGACGCGGTTAAATCTTTAGCTGATAAATTAAATCTTCCTGTTGCCTCAACATTAATGGGAATTAGTGCTTTTCCAGGAACTGATAAAAAATATTTAGGTATGATTGGTATGCATGGTGTCTATGAAGCGAATATGGCCATGCATAACGCCGATGTGATTTTTGCTGTCGGTGCTCGCTTTGATGATAGAACGACTAATAATGTTGAAAAATATTGTCCCAAAGCAAAAATTATTCATATTGATATTGATCCAACGTCAATATCTAAAACAGTATCCGCTGCAATTCCGGTAGTTGGCGATGCTAAAAAAGTACTTGAGACAATGTTAACTCAACTCAATGAAATTAATGTTGATCGTGATTTAGATGCGCTAATCGATTGGTGGAAGCAAATTGACCATTGGCGTGCGCGCAAATGTTTAGCATACAGCCACAAAGGTAAAAGCATTAAACCACAAGAAGCCATTGAAGTTTTATATAAATTAACCAAAGGTGACGCATATATTGCTACCGATGTAGGTCAACATCAAATGTTTACGGCGCTTTATTACCCATTTGACAAACCGCGTCACTTTATTACTTCTGGTGGACTGGGTACTATGGGATTTGGTTTGCCAGCGGCATTAGGTGTTAAACTTGCGTTTCCTAAAAAGCATGTAGTTTGTGTGACTGGTGATGGAAGTATTCAGATGAATATTCAAGAGCTGTCAACCGCATTGCAATATGGTTTGCCAGTGATTGTATTAAATCTTAACAATCGCTTTTTAGGGATGGTTAAACAGTGGCAAGATATGATTTATGCAGGTCGTCACTCTTCATCTTATATGGAGTCACTCCCCGATTTTGCAAAAATTGCCGAAGCTTATGGTCATGTAGGTATGAGGATTGATAAAAGTGAAGATCTGGAACCGAAACTGAAAGAAGCGCTTTCGATAAAAAATCGTTTAGTCTTTATTGATGTCATGACGGATGCTACGGAACATGTTTATCCAATGCAAATTCGTGGTGGAGCAATGAATGAAATGTGGCTAAGTAAAACGGAGAGAACCTAATGCGTTATATACTATCAATTTTAACAGAAAACGAACCGGGTGCTTTGTCACGAATCATTGGTTTATTTTCACAACGTGGATTCAACATTGAATCGATTACTACTGCACAAACCGAAGATCCAACCATGAGTCGTATGACGATTCAAACAACGGGGGATGAGCATGTAATTGAGCAGATCCAAAAACAACTGCATAAGCTGGTCAATGTTTATCGGGTGAATGATTTAACCGAAGGTCCTCACGTTGAGCGTGAAATCATGCTGGTTAAAGTGGCGGCGAAAGGTTCTGATGCGCGTGATGAAGTAAAACGCTGTGCTGATATTTTTCGAGGCTCGATAGTCGATGTAACTGCTACTCATTATATTGTACAGTTATCAGGAACGAGCGAAAAGTTAGACTCGTTTTTAGCCTCAATTCGTGAAACGTGTAATATTGTTGAAATTGTGCGTTCTGGAATTATCGGTCTATCCCGGAGTGAAAAAACAGTCAATCATTAATTTTATAATTAAAAGTTAAATTTTTACTTTATTATAAAATAAGACTTATAAGGAATAAGTTTTAATGCCATTTATTGTTTTTTTGACGATAATTCAATTAATTATTTCATTTATTTATTCTATTATTTCTTATCCAATAAAAAAATTTAGAATAAATAAATATAAAAATAAGCTAATAGCCGGTAGTTTTACTGACCTCAAACCTTTTAGAATGTTAACTAAACAGGAAAGAGATGGTTTAGAAACCTATTTATCGATGAACCAATCTTCTGGGAAAAAAAAGTCATCATTAGTTTCTCGAGAAGTGATGTTAATATCCGGTAGTTGTGTCAAACAAACTAAATTTTCGCATACCGAAAACACTTGTTCCTATAAAATCCAAAATATTGATGTTGTATTTCCTTTCAATATGGATCGTTACCTTACTGATTATAACGAAGTTGAAATTGCGCTTACGCAAAATTTCGCTATTGCTGTTAAGGTCAATGATCACCAAATAGGTTCAGCATTATATGCGGCCTATTTGGTTGATGAAAAAAATGATAAACAGAGTTCGGTATATTGGCAGAGCGGCATTTCAAAATACTCCAAAGACGAAAACTTCGATGAAAATGCTATTTATACAGTAAGGCCAAACGCTAAACTCAGTAAAAAATTGGGTTACGAAATTTTATCAGTTCGAAAAGAAACATCTCAAGAATCAGCTTCCCGTAACAAATTAAATAAAGGAATCCTCACGGTATTTTTTTGTTCTTTTGTCGTAAGCTATTTTAATCGTTTTTGGGACACAAAAGAATTAAACGATCTGTTTTGGTTTGCAGTGAATTTGCTGGTTGCTATTTACTTTTATTTTCGTAAACCAAAAAATAAAGCTAAAGTACAATTTATTAATCAAATAAAAGGAAAAATAGATAAAAAAATTGTTAAATCTAATGAGATTATAATTGGCCATGGTTTGAAATTAAAGTATCCCAAAAATTGGCAATCATTTATCCCTGAAAATAGCGCTTTTGATGTTGATTTAGATGTTGATGTTGAGAGTAAAAAAATTGTCCGTTATGGCTACGATATGTCGGTTAATAAAGAGGTTGAACAATTTGGGCCACCAAAATTTTGGGGACGTAATCTATGGCTTTTTTTAGCTGGCATGTTCTACCTTTATGCTATCAATAATCAAGCAAAGGTGAGTGACAATTTCTTATTTGCTTATCATCAATACAATCACGATTCTAAAATTTGGTTTTTTGATGATCCATCAAAATTAGTTACTAGCGACATCAAGTCGGGTGATGTAGTGAAATTAAATTTTTTAGATGTGTCATGTGAAGTACCTGTTAAAAATAAAGCCGATAGATGTATTGAAGCATTAATTCAAAGTGCCGATACCTCTTTTCATTTAGCCAGTTCCTCAAGCTATTTTCTTCTACATGGTTTAAAAGAAAATACAACTTCTCAATCGGGTGAGAGTGAAGATCTACAATCTATCGTTCATGCTGATCATGTCACGGTGTCGGGATTCGTTTCGAATGTTGATTATGACGCTAATCATACCATTTCAACATTAACCATAAATACGCAAGAGTTATACCAAAAAGATATAAGTGAAAATCTATTACCAATTTGTGTAAACCTGCTGTTATTTTTGCTTTTCGCTTCAGCCACCGTTTTTAACGGTATTATGTTGTTATTGAAACCCATTGTGAATCGAATTCGTAACTTTAAAATTAAAAATATCTATACTTATCGTCTACTTTAAGTTGATTTTTACCATTATTGAGATTTTTTAATAAAAAAATTGGCAGATTAAAGACGAGAAAATTTAAATCTAACGGCACATTAAGCACTTTTTTTATCAATAGTCAATTATTTCCAAATTAATTTCTAAAAATGTGGCATAGAACATTGGCTTCGGACTTATGTCCTAGTTAACTGAAAAATTTCCTTATTATAATTAATTCAAATCACTAATTATTCAGGAAATATTATGACCGCACATATTAATGCTAATCCCAACGACTTTGCACAAACCGTTATCATGCCAGGTGATCCTTTACGGGCGAAATTTATTGCAGAAAATTACTTAACCGACGCCAAAGAGGTTTGTAATGTACGTAATATGCTTGGATATACTGGTTTATATCAAGGAAAAGCCGTGTCAGTAATGGGGCACGGAATGGGAATTCCATCAATAACCCTTTATGCACATGAACTAATTAATGACTTTAATGTTAAACGGATTATTCGAGTAGGTTCTTTAGGTGCCACACAGCAAAGCGTTAAAATGCGTGATGTGATTTTAGCTGTAGCAGCAGGAACCGATTCGATGACAAATCAAAAAAGAGCAAATGGTTATAACATTGCTACATCAGCGACATTTTCCTTATTACATCGAGCTTATGAAATGGCTAATAACATGAATTTACCGGTTAAAGTAGGGAATGTATTTAGCGGTGATCTTTATTATGATCCTGACGAAACATTAATAAGTACACTCGAAAAATCAGGGGTGTTAGGTATCGATATGGAAGTGGCTGGTCTATATGGAATTGCTCAACAATTCAATGTCGAATCGTTAGCGATTTTAACCGTTTCAGACCACTGCTTAACTGGTGAAGAAACAACTGCGGAAGAGAGGCAAATGACATTTAATAATATGATCAAACTTGCTTTAAACGTGGCTGTTAACTCTTAATTTATTGCGTTTCTCGGATGGAAATATGAAAAATAAATTATCGCTCACACTTATTAGTTTTTTAGCTAATTTTATTATGGCTGGCTTTGCCAGTCAGTTTGGTATGCTAATAGAACCCATAGCACAGAGTTTTAATGCAGATGTAAACAGTGTCGCATTCATTTTTTCTTTATTAAATGGTGGGGCGTTAATAGGCACTATTTTGGCATTCTTTTTAATCGATATTATTGGGATTAAACGCATCACCTTGCTTAGTTATTCGATTATAATTGCCAGTTCGCTTATTTTATATATCACAAACTCGCTTTTGATACTTCAAGTTTGTATGACTTTAATTGGTTTGTGCGGTGGTATAGGGCTCTGCATTGCGGGGACAATTGTGGTATCAACTTGGCAAGATAAGATCCAAAGTACAATGTTAGTCGTACAAGATGCGACATTTAACATTGCTGGTGTCATCTTCCCACTGATTACTACCTACGCTTTAACTCATGACTTATCTTGGGCAAGTAGCTATTTAATGGTTGGGCTGGTAACAGTCTTAATGTTATTTATCATTATATTGACTAATTTCGATTTAATTAGTCATCCAACAATCAAACAGTCTCAGCCATCAGAGTGGAATTTTGGGATATTATCTGCTGGTATTGGATTATTTTTGGCAATGTTAGCATTATATACCTTCTTAACGTGGGCCCCGTTATTTGTTAGCCAAAAATTTTCTATATCGTTTGAATTGGCTGGCAATATTATTACCCAATATTGGGCAGCAGCTTTAATTGGGGCATTAGTTTCAACGGTGATCGTGACGCGAGTTAAAATTGAACACTTTTTTATCTCAATTATTTTATTAGCTTTTATTATGACATTGATGATCGTCAACACCGAATACAGTGATAACGATAGCCTTGATCGCATTGGCTACTTAACTTATGGATATGGATTCGTCTGCTCTGCTTTATATAATGCCTTTGTCGCTTATGGTGTAACCTTTGTAAAAAATGCATCAAGCAAAAATGTTTCATTTATTTTAATCAGTGGCAGTGCAGGGGCGATGTTTAGCCCAGCTATTAGCTCAATACTGCATAACTATTTAGACATTCAAGTTATTATGAATACCATACCAATATATTATGCCGTTATTATCGTTATGTTGGCTATATCAATGTTCTTAAAGAAAAGAGCTCTAAAAAAGTAATCAATGAAATTAACTTAGGATATCGCTTTTATTACAATGGTTGACTATAATGATGCCTCTTCAGAATGAGATAACGCGATAGATAATTAACTATCAATATGTTATCGATTCTGATGGGGTATATATTTTGTGGTTAAAAACTTCGGTGATATGCAATTAAAATCTTTAAATAAAGGTCGATTTAGCCGTTATTGGCAGGAAAACAATAAATTACTCGAATCAATTATAGAACAATGCATTGTAGAAAAGAAAATTGTCGATGAAAAAACCACGCTTTTTCATCAAGGATGTAAAGTCGATAATTTAGTTGTTGTTTATAATGGTACGATTTCGATACGCTATCAGGCTAATAATGGTCGTCGATTCCATCTTGGTACAGTAGATTGTGATGAGCATATATTTGGTGAAATGGAGTTTTTTACCGACTATTTATGTCAATTTGATATCATTGCCGAAGAAGCCCTAACTGTCGCTATCGTCAGCATTGATAAATTATATCAATCATTACTCAAATATCCTAAATTAGCACTGTTTTTTGCTAGTGCTATTGCTTTTGATTATCAAGAAACATTAGATATCTTCTTAAAAAGAACTTTATATTCAATTTGTTATAACATTGCTTATGATATATATCAGCATCATCTAAATATTCATCCCGTTAATAATTTTCAAAAAAACTACTTAGAAGCAGAACGTTTTGGCACTACCGATCGTGTCTATCGTCGGGCCGTTAATGAATTAATTCATTTAGATATTATTCATAAAGTTGCTGGTAAATTGGAAATTAAGGATATTGATAATTTAAAAGATTTTATCGAATTCAAAGGAAAATTCGCTAAATAGAGTAGGAATAGATTAAAAATAAAGTCGCTTTTAAAAACGCTGTTTGTCAATAAAAGAATTATTGGATTAAGGAATTACTATGGATTGGTTTACGCTTGTAAAAATTGGCATTTTAATTTTTGGAATGGTTAGCTTTATTCTTTTTAAAGGCGAGCGCAGTATAAATATGGATAATTTAAACGACCACTTAAGCCTACGTGAACCAATAAGAGATCTAACGGATGAAGAGCTAGACCTATTACAACCGTTTTTAACCAGTAAAATGGCGGTTTATCCCTATAAATTTCAATCCTCACTAGTTGATAACAAAGTATCACAACTTCAAGGGATTTGTTGTCGTCATAGTCTTAACAAAAATACTGATGAAATTGACTATTATTATGAAATAGACGATATAGAGCTGTTCTTTCCATATAATATGGATAAGCATATTGATCAATTTAATATTATAGAAATTGTATTTACCAAACGGTATGGGATTGTCGTTAACATTAATGATCACGATATTAAGACAGCACAAGAAAACTATGATCCAAACGAGGAATATGAATTTAAAGATTTTGGGCATTTAAAAGAGCATGCTGACAAATTTTATGAAAAACGCAACGATAATATAGATGCTTTTGATATTGAGTCACTCACTATTTATGATGGTGAGCGCGATTACACGCAAATTGATCAAAAAAATGATTTGAAAAACCTCGATGAGGTAAATTCAGACGATTTAATTAATAAAAAACTTTACCAACGAGAATAAACACCATTGGAAGCCACAATTCGAAGCAAATTTAGAAATTATTTACCATTTGCTATTAGCAATTTTTTATTGATATTGTCATGTCATTAACCACGATGATTAACGGTGTTAAAAGAGTTAATAAAAAAAGTTAATCAACACCGAATTAAAGAAATTAAAAAATATTATGAAAATAGATTAGGTACTATCATTAATCTTGAATAAACCGTTTTAATATAAAGTTTAAATAAAAAGATCTTAAAATTATGTTAACTATTTTAGCCACTTTAGCCACTATTTTTTTCGTATTCGTGATGGTTTGTTCAATCATCTTGATACGACAAGTAAAGAAAGATTTAAATAAAAAAAGGCCCACTAAAAAAGAAACCTTTATCCGTGAAAATGCAACTCGACAACTAACTGAAGAAGAAGCTACTTTTCTTCAGCCTTATCTTGATGATAAAGAAAAAATTACGCCGCCTTATCAATGGGAAAGCTCACTAATTAATTCTGATGTTACGACAATTAAAGGTTATATTGAAAAAGAATTTACTGATGAAATCAGTTATGAATATTATTACAAGATAGGTAATATTCAGTTATTTTTTCCTTATAATATGGATATCGGTATTATGGGCTTTGAAGCTCGATATCAAGGGGAATTTATCACCAAGACTAAAATTCTCAATACGGTTGAAATTGTCTTTACTAATAGTTATGCAATCGTTGTTAAAATAAACAGTTATGATTTATTGCAAGCTAGTTTAAAACTGCCATCTCGTAAACAGGAACAACTCAATGATTTTTGGCAGACGGGAAAAATTAAACCTATTCGTATGAATAGTATAGAAAGATCTAATGAGACCTTAACACAACTAGTAACAGAGACATCTGAAAAAAAAACGCCTTTTGAAATTCTTAGCAAACGAGAAAAAAATCAATTTGAAACCGCGCTTCAAGATCGAAGCAATTCTGGCAAATTAATGACAGTTTTTTTTGTTTTAGGCGTAATATTTTTATTAGCTTTAGAACATTTTCAGTCGATTGCCTTGGTTATTTTTTCAATCATCTGTTTTATTTTTTCCCTAATAGCATCGCGTATAAAACGAGAATTGCCGACCGAATATGTTAATCATATCAAAGCTGAAATAAGGCTTAACAAGCCTAGCTATTGCCGATTTTTTATCGATTCGAACATTGATGTTTACTATCCTGCATACTGGAAAATGTTTCTCCCCAATAACACCGATATACCGATTGATATGCATGTCGAACTTAAAACTAAACAATTGCTTAGTTGTGGTGAATATTTATCGATTAGCGAAGAAGTAAAAAATTATGGTGCCCCCAAATTTGTTCATCATAATATTATATTAGCCATTACGGGATTTATATTGGCTATCTTAATTTTCTTTTTTACTCATGCGGGTGAAAAATTTGATTTTACGTATCAGCAATTAACCGCGCCAGATACTACTTGGATTATTGATGATAAAGTAAGTTTGAAGCAATCCGCCATCCACTCTTTGGATCGAGTTAATTTGGATCTATCTCGTATTTTATGTGATATTCAAAATACGCAAGATATCAAATCTCAACACCTTCAATGTGATAAAATAAAGGGTATTTCATCAGGTAATAGTAGCAAAATTACGGATCAAGTTAGCAAAGAAAACTATCATAATGGAGAAATTTCGAAACTAACACTTTCAACTGATTATGGAAATGATATCTATAAAAATCAGTTATTTTCATCGCCAATTTTGATCAACAATTTTGTCTTTCTGTTTGTTATCTTCATCGCCTTAATTAATACTATTATTTATATATGGAAAAAAGCCGCCAACCAATTTAGGCTCGAAAAAATTATTAGTCATTATCAAGATAAAATTCTTGAATATAACGATTAACTGTTCGGGGTTAATAGCAGTAATTAAATAATAGACACCAAGTTAGTAAACAAACTAAGTAATTAAACTCAATTATTCAATTGTGAGAGAAACCATATTCTGTTATACTAATTTCCCGTCTGATTCATCATATATTGCATGGGTTTTATCATTTAAACTAATGTGATATTGTTCAATTAAATTAATAATGGTCTGGTATTAATGGTCACGAATTATATTTTTGTTACAGGCGGTGTCGTTTCTTCTTTAGGTAAAGGCATTGCCGCAGCCTCATTAGCTGCAATTTTAGAAGCCCGCAATTTAAAAGTCACCATGCTAAAACTCGATCCCTACATCAACGTCGATCCGGGAACAATGAGCCCAATTCAACATGGTGAAGTTTTTGTGACTGAAGACGGTGCCGAAACCGATCTCGATTTGGGTCATTATGAGCGTTTTATTCGCACCAAAATGAGCCGAAAAAACAATTTTACAACTGGACGTATTTATTCTGACGTTTTACGAAAAGAGCGTCGTGGAGACTATTTAGGCGCGACAGTCCAAGTTATCCCTCATATTACCAATGCGATTAAAG
Organism: Gilliamella sp. wkB195; assembly: GCF_001690445.1. Taxonomy (NCBI): domain Bacteria; kingdom Pseudomonadati; phylum Pseudomonadota; class Gammaproteobacteria; order Orbales; family Orbaceae; genus Gilliamella; species Gilliamella sp. wkB195. Next base: position 6,960 of record NZ_LZGP01000033.1, on the reverse strand, counting down.
ATCGTGTTATTGATGGTGCCAAAGGTTATGATGTCGCTATCGTTGAAGTGGGTGGCACAGTGGGGGATATCGAATCACTACCATTCTTAGAAGCAATTCGCCAATTAGCGGTTGATGTTGGTCGTGAACATACCTTATTTATGCACTTAACATTAGTGCCTTATCTTGCATCATCAGGTGAAGTTAAAACCAAACCGACCCAACACTCAGTTAAAGAGTTATTATCAATTGGTATTCAACCTGACATACTAATTTGCCGTTCAGATCGCGCAATTCCGGCTAACGAAAGAGCTAAAATTGCACTATTTTGTAATGTGCCTGAACGAGCAGTGATTTCACTTAAAGATGTTGATTCGATTTATAAAATTCCAGCATTATTGAAATCACAAAATTTAGATACCTACGTGTGCAATCGTTTCCATCTTGAATGTAAGGAAGCCGATCTTTCTGAATGGGAACAAGTCATCTATGAAGAAGCGAATCCAGTAGGTGAAGTCACAATTGGCATGGTAGGTAAATACATCGAATTACCTGATGCATATAAATCAGTAAATGAAGCGTTAAAACACGGTGGATTAAAAAACCGTTTAACTGTTCATATTCGTTATATTGATTCAGAAGACCTCGAATCACGCGGTACCGATTTACTTGCAGGCTTAGATGCGATTTTAATACCGGGTGGATTTGGTTATCGTGGCGTTGAAGGTAAAATTATTGCTGCGCGCTATGCACGTGAAAACAAAATACCTTATTTAGGAATTTGCCTCGGAATGCAAGTTGCTATGATAGAGTATGCACGTAATGTAGCGGGTATTAAAGATGCCAACTCTACAGAGTTTGTAAAAGATTGTGCAAGTCCTGTTATTGGATTAATCACTGAATGGAGTGATGAGTCTGGTAATGTGGTTCAACGTAATGAAAATAGCGACTTAGGTGGCACCATGCGTTTAGGTTCGCAAATCTGTCATTTAGAGCCAAATTCATTAGTCGCTCAAATGTATAAAAAAGAGTCGATAACCGAACGTCACCGTCACCGTTACGAAGTCAATAACAACTTATTACCAGAAGTTGTCAAGGCTGGCTTAAAAGTGACAGGGTTATCAACTGATAAAAAATTAGTGGAAATTATTGAAATTCCAGACCATCCTTGGTTTGTTGCATGTCAGTTCCATCCAGAATTTACATCAACTCCACGTGATGGACATCCATTATTTAGTAGTTTTGTTAAAGCTGCCAAAGATTATCAAGATCAGCAGCAAAAATAATTTATGTTTACATTAGGTATATATCTGTCATATAGAGGAAAATAACATGGCAAAAATCGTTAAAGTACATGGTCGTGAAGTCATCGACTCTCGTGGTAACCCAACTGTTGAAGCTGAAGTTCATTTAGAAGGTGGTTTCGTTGGTCTTGCAATCGTTCCATCTGGTGCATCAACAGGTTCACGTGAAGCGTTAGAACTTCGCGATGGTGACAAATCTCGCTTTTTAGGTAAAGGCGTACTTAAAGCTGTTGAAAACGTAAATGGACCAATCGCTAAAGCAGTTATTGGTAAAGATGCGTTAGATCAAGCTGCAATCGACCAAATCATGCTTGATTTAGACGGTACTGATTTCAAATCTAACTTAGGTGCTAACTCAATCCTAGCAGTATCTTTAGCAACAGCTAAAGCTGCAGCAGCAGCGAAAGGTGTACCACTTTATCAACACATCGCTGACCTAAATGGTACTCCAGGTCAATACTCTATGCCATTACCAATGATGAACATCATCAACGGTGGTGAACACGCTGATAACAACATCGACCTTCAAGAATTCATGATTCAACCAGTTGGTGCTAAAACAGTTCGTGAAGCAATCCGTATGGGTTCTGAAGTATTCCACAACTTAGCAAAAGTACTTCACGCTAAAGGCATGAATACTGCTGTTGGTGACGAAGGTGGTTTTGCGCCTAACTTAGGTTCAAACGCTGAAGCATTAGCATGTATCAAAGAAGCTGTAGAAAAAGCAGGTTATGTACTAGGTAAAGACATCACTTTAGCGATGGACTGTGCTGCATCTGAATTCTACAACAAAGAAACTGGTAAATACGTATTAAAAGGTGAAGGAAACAAAGAATTCACTGCTGAAGAATTTACTCACTATTTAGAAGGTTTAACTAATGAGTATCCAATCGTATCAATCGAAGATGGTTTAGATGAAAGCGATTGGGAAGGTTGGGCATACCAAACTAAAGCATTAGGTCACAAAATCCAATTAGTTGGTGACGATCTATTTGTAACTAACACCAAAATCTTCAAACAAGGTATTGAAAAAGGCATCGCTAACTCAATCCTAGTTAAAGTTAACCAAATCGGTACATTAACTGAATCTATCGCAGCAGTTAAAATGGCGAAAGATGCTGGTTATACAGCAGTAATTTCACACCGTAGTGGTGAAACTGAAGATTCAACAATTGCTGATTTAGCTGTTGGTTTAGCTGCTGGTCAAATCAAAACTGGTTCTATGAGCCGTTCTGACCGTGTTGCTAAATACAACCAATTAATCCGTATTGAAGAAGCGCTTGGTTCAAAAGCACCATTCAACGGTTTAAAAGAAGTTAAAGGTCAATAATTCGTTTTTTTAAACGATCATAAAAACGGTGACACAGTTCACCGTTTTTTTATTCATCACACCGCAAGGGTTGCGTTGACTAAGGTTGTGTTGTACTCTTATCAGCTTACTTAAAACATTTAAATTTAACGTTAATATTAAATTGATATTTAATAATTTAGCCACATATAATTTTCTTACAAACTTACGAACACATTTTTCTGCTTATGAATAATATTACGAATATGTCCCAGCCTAAAAGTAAATGGCAACTTTTTAACTGGCTTTGTACAGGTAAACTACCGCTTAATGAACTATGGCTTAAACCGACTTATCGTTATAAATTTTTTTTCAGGACCCTATTTTTAAGCCCAATAACGCTTAAATTACTAGATAAATTAAGACAATACCCATTACTTGGATACTATCTATCATGCCAAACCAATTTACCCTGTAAATTACAACGACCTTATTTAGCATCTTGTTTAAGTCAACAAGAGCGCTATGAAGCCTTAGCCTATCATTATGACTTTTTAGCAAATCATCCTGATAGCATGACTAAAGCTTTTTACAATCCAGATTCATCATTTGAACTAGCAAGTGTTGTGGCTAAGAACGAAGCTAACATAAAAATCGCCATCCAAGCACGTAACAAGTTTGCTCGTGAAGGTGAGCTAAGCTTATATTTTTATGACAATGATGGCATTGATTTAGCCACGTTAACCTTCACCATTAACCAATACCAACAAAAACCAACACTGTTTATAGCAGGATTACAAGGAACGGGGCATCAAGACGCTCGCACCAGAGTTCAGCAAGCAACAAAACAGTGTTATGGACTATTTCCTAAACGTGTTGTGGTGGAAGCCGCATTAATTATTGCTCGTTATTTCCAGCTTGAACAAATTATTGCTGTGGGCAATAAAACCCATGTTTACAACAACTGGCGCTACAACAGCCGACAAGAAAGAATCTTATCTGATTATGATGATTTTTGGTTAACTATTGACGGTAAACAAGACGAAAGATCGTTATTTATTTTACCCACCCAAATCAACCGAAAAGCCATTGAAGATATTGCCAGTAAAAAACGTTCTGAGTATCGCAATCGTTATGCATTATTAGATGAACTGCAAAATAAAATTGAAACTCAATTAGCAGCATTAACATAATAGTATGGATTAACGACAAAAAAAATCGCTTGTTTAAATTAGCAAGCGATATAAAAAATTCGACTTTTAAAAATGAAAATAAAGGAATAAAACATGTATTTTGGTATTCTTATTGCTTTAGTGCCGTTATGTCTAGGTTATTTGATTAAATTCAAAGAGCAAAAATGGATCACCAAAATAAACCTAATCTTAAGTTGGATGGTCTATTTTATTTTATTTATCATGGGAACCGAGTTGGCTCATTTAGATAATCTAGCTTCTAACATAAAAGTTATCCTATTTTACACCGCGATCATTTTTGTTTGTACCTTTGGTGGCAATTTCATCTTTTTAGCGCTAATTGACCTATTTTTACCGTGGCGCACCACCCATAGTAAACAAAATTATGAATCACGATTCAAAATGATCTTAGAATCACTGCGAGTGTGCATTGCGCTAATCGCCGGCTTTATTGCCGGACTCTTTCCACTCTTTATTTGGCAATATAGTGAAGACATCACCAAAGTGGTACTCGTCTTTTTACTGCTACTTATTGGTATACAATTACGAAGTAACAACATCTCACTAAAACAGATCCTACTCAACAAAGTCGGTATAGTTACCACTATTATTGTGGTACTAAGTACCTTCTTAGGCGGGATTATTGCAGCACTCATACTGTCACAACCTGTACGAGTAGGGCTGGCAATGTCATCAGGCTTTGGCTGGTATTCACTATCAGGAATACTCATGACCGAAGCTCATGGCCCAATTATAGGCAGTGCCGCTTTCCTAAATGACATCCTACGCGAATTATGCGCCATTATCCTAATCCCAACCCTAATCAAACGATACAAATTCACAGCGTTAGGTTTATGTGGTGCTACATCGATGGACTTTACGCTACCTATGCTACAAAAAGGCGCGGGAATCAGCATCGTACCACCCGCAATCGTCCAAGGCTTTCTATTAACCTTAATCATGCCGATTTTTATGACCTTGTTTAATTATGGTTAAAAATCGATATTAGAGTAAAAAAGTTGAGGAGCGGGGTTTTCTAAGCCCTAAAAAATAGTATTTTTATAACCCTTTTTTTAATCAAAAAATAAAATAATTAAAAATCATAATTTTAAAAAAATATTGAAAAAAAAGGGTTTTTAAAACTCCAAATGCCCTTTGCCTTTTTGCAATCAACGATTATAGTATGTCTTGTTCTAGGTTTATGCCGTGTAGGCAGTTAATAAAATATAATTTTCGAATCAATCAACACTAGTCACTTTATTCAGTGCAGATAATATCCCGTTTCTTAAAAAGTTGAGGAGCGGGGTTTTTGAGGCTTTAAATTTCACTTAAAAAATTATTCAAATATCAAAATCACTGAATTTCTAATTCAAAGCCCAAAAATAAAATTTTTGAGGATCAATCGCTCTAATTTTAAAGATTTGCAATTGCGATATATTCAATTAAAACAATAGATAACCAATTATAACTTAGATCCTTTTTAGATCTTATTTACAAAAGTTAACGTAAATGAGCGAAAAAAAGTGTTGCATCGTGTTTTTCCAATCACTATACTTTTTACACGGTTTTAGCTAATAGGCTAAAATTTGACAGAAAAGTATAAAATTTTAAATTAATCAAAAAATTACTTGACAGGATAGTCTAAAATGCAATATAATTTTCAACAGCCAACAGCCAACAGCCAACCTGCCAAACCTATCTTTTAAATTCGTCTAAGTTCACTACCCAGCTTAAATTTTTTTCTGAATCTTATTTTTCTACTCAATCAAGTGAAATTCTGCGAATTTTCGCGCGATCCTTTATTCGATCCTTTCCCAAATTATCCTGGCAGATTGTTTTTTTCGTGGCTTTTTTTCTTCCTTTTTCGAGTCACGCATTGACATCACAGACAACTAGGAATGCGATACAGGGTAGTGCACCTTATCTGACTTTCGACGGTGGTCGTACTCGTGCGGTTGATGCTAACGGTCTGCTTGGGATTACGCTATCTAATGGAACTAAATATACACCTTCAACCAATACTTCATCTTCTTCAGCACCAATCGTCTTGCCGGCTGCGGGTCAGAGTTTTGCTGATATTCGTATGTTTGTTCCTACTAATACTAATTCAGTCGCTTTGAGTTCTCTTATCGGTCCTCCTAATAATTATTGGGGGGATGATGATGGTGATGCTAACGTTACTGCTACAGGTTCTTTAAGTTTATCTATCGTCGATAAAAACAATGAATCTGTATCACGTAGTACCGTTCCAACAATTTGTAAGGCACCTTATAAGGTTACGTTATCCAGTACTAGCGGTACATTATCTACTCGTTACGGTTTTCCTAATCGTAGTACTTTCAATGCCCATAGTGTGATTTATTACGTCAATCCTAAGGCAGCGCCGGTGGTTTGTTTTGCCAGACCTGATTTGTCAGGTCGATATGCTGTGTGGGAGCCTGCTAAGGGTTTTCGCACTCAGTCATCTGACCCGTTAAGTTACGGTAAAAACTTTCCTACTACTGGCGCTAATGGATTGTACTTTGATTTACTCATTAGTGGTAGTAGTCAGCCATTGTCTTGGTCTTCTGTTTCTCAGGGTGGTATCACCGTTACAATGTCTAATCCTACAGCTACAAGCGTACGCGTTACTTTAACGGGTCCTTACGCTACCACATCCCAGCATAGTTCATCCAGTCCTCGTCCTGTTTCTAAACCTACTTTGCCTCAGACCTTCGAGTTGGTCGGTCGAGATAGTCAAGGTAATCCAGTTGTTAAATATGGTTTTACTTTGAAGCAGTGGTTCGTCAACCGTGGTTCTTGGTATGGTGATTTCCTTCCTAGCTCACATTGGTGTGGTATTATTGGTTATCGAATGCCGCGCGTAAAGGATTTAACCAATGCAGTTCGTACAGAATATCTTGCTATCTCTGGTGCCACTCCTCGTTCACCTGGTAATCAGTACATGCGTTATATAGGTTCGGGTTTTTTTACGGAGTGGGGGCGTATGGCCAATTACTTTAACGTTGGCTTCACCGGCTTTTATTACTGGACTCGTGACACGGATAATCCTGCTATTAGTGGTAGAACCCGGTTTGTTGTGAGTTCAAACAACGGGATGGTGGGTTATTACCTCAACACCTTCAACTACTCCGTGCTTTGCGCCTATCCTTAGTTCTTATTTCTTCGTCCTTAATCCTTAGGGCGGGGGTGGGAG